>NZ_KQ033901.1:1732435-1876207 GCF_000969705.1 Nitriliruptor alkaliphilus DSM 45188 | reverse complement strand
GCGCGAACGCCCAGCGGCGCTTGCGCCACTTGGGCGGCAGGGTCTTGCGTCGCGACTTGTGGACCGGCTCGCGGATCTCGATGCGCCAGGAGCCGTCCGGACCCTGCTGGAAGCAGTCGTCGCGGCGCAGCGCGAGGCACTCGCTGATCCGCAGGCCACCGAACGCGGGCAGGTAGATCAGCCCGGCGGTGCGATCGTCGAAGAGGCGGGCCGCGGTGGCGGCGAGCTCGGTGACCTTCTCGGCCGGGGGGATCTCCTCGGCGGGGATGGCCCGGGTCCCGCCCACGCCACCGCCGGCGTCATAGCTCTGGGCCAGCGGCAGCTGGTCGACGATGCGGCCGTCGGTGGGGCGCATGTACCCACGCCGAGACCGAAGTCGTAGGCCCCCTCACGGGTGAGGGCGTCACGGACGAGGTTCGGGACGGGTGCGCTCATCAGCTGGCCCGCCGGCGCGGCCTGCGGGTGGCGGCCACGAGCTCGTCGACCGACATGGCCACGACCGGGTCCGGTGCCGGTTCGAGCGGTGGCGGAGCGGTGAGGTCCTCGAGCAGCTCGTGAGCCAGCCAGTACTTGGCACCACCCGGGTCGCGCCGCGAGCTGCGCAGCCGCCCGGTGCGCTCCCAGCGGTGGACGGTGCTCAGGTCCTCCCCGTACAGCGACGCGACATCAGCGGCTCGCCACACCTCCACGGCTGCCACGTGCTGCCTCCGCGCGCCGGGTCCTGATCGCTCGTGGCGAGGCAGTCCCCGCGGACGGCGGGGAGGTGTGACGGTCGCTGTCCAAGGGCTTCGTCGGCGCGGTTCCCACGGCTGGCGGCAGCCGAGTTGTGTACTTCTTGTGTACTCGGAACACACCGGAACGAACGGTACTCAGGCGGAATGCAGAGAACCGCCCGTGCGGGGCGGTTCTCGAGGTGGTGGAGGTGATCGGATTTGAACCGACGGCCCCTTCGTTGCGAATCAAGGGGCCAAGAAGATCGGCCAGCAGGACGTAGACGGGCGATTCAGGCCTATACGAGCGAGAATCCGGGGCTGGCACCTCGATCTCAGGCCATCCGCCAGACAGGCAGGGAGAGGCCGGCGGAGGTGTAGGGAGGCAGGCAGAGGCAGCGCCGTGCGTACTTCTGCACACTTTTCGCCGAATGACCATCGAGCGCTCCCGGGGTCTTTCGGACCGTAGCGCGGCTCCGCCACCGCAAGGTGGACAGGTTCCGCCGGATGTGGACATGAGGGGCTGCCCCGGCTTCTCATGACAGATCGGTGAGGTCGTCCCACCGCTCGACGAGTTCGACCGTGGTGAGGCTGCCGCCGAGCAGTTCGGGGAACACCACCAGGACCGTGTCGACGCCAGTCGCGGAGTAGGTGCGGATGCCCTGGTCCCCGACCGCGTGGGCCTCGGTCCCCAGTTGCTGGCACATCGTCCAGTCGTCGGCGACCAGTTCGTCTGATCCACCCTGGGTCTGATGGAGGCTCCTAACCTTGGTTTCCAAGGAGGAGTCATGTCCACGATCGGGAGTTCAGGCAAGCCGCAGTCACGCCGCTACACGCCGGCGGAGAAGGAGCAGGCCGTCCGGATGGTGCAGGCGCTGCGGGCCGAGCTCGGCACCAGGCAGGGCACGGTCCGGCGGGTCGCTGACCAGCTCGGCTACGGGGTCGAGTCGGTGCGGGGGTGGGTCAAGCAGGCCGAGATCGACGGTGGCAGCGCACCCGGAATGACGACCGCGGAGCAGGCAAGGATCAAGCAGCTCGAGCAGGAGAACCGTGAGCTGCGTCGCGCCAACGCGATCCTGAAGTCGTCAGTGGACCTCCCCCCAGCGGCCGGACACCCTGGATGACAGGATGTCCGCATGGGACACGACAACGAGAGACGACAACCACGACCGCGCCGGAGGTTCTCCGAGGAGTTCAAGCGTGACGCGGTCGACCTGGTGCTGACCACCGGCAGGCCGATCGCGGAGGTCGCGGCTGAGCTGGGATCTACGACTCCACGCTGGGGAACTGGGTCCGCCGCCACCAGGACGAACAAGCGTCGGGCAGCGGCCTCGCGCCGGACGAGCGGGCCAGGCTCAAGAAGCTCGAGGCGGAGAACGCCAAGCTGCGGGTGGAGCGTGATCTGCTCAAACGAACCGTGGCCTTCTGGGTGAAGGAGTCGCCGCAGTGACGCGCTATCGCTGCGTGGCCGCCCGGAAGGCCGAGGGGTTCAACGTCACCGATGCCTGCGAGGCGGCCGGGGTGTCGCGCTCGGCGTTCTACGCCTGGCACGAGCGGCCCGTGGGGCCGACCGTGGCCGAGTGGGACGAGGCGCACCTGATCGACCAGATCGTCGACATCCACCGTGCGTCGTCGGGCACCTACGGCGAGCCGCGCATCACCGCGGAGCTGGCCGACCAGGGGTGGGTGGTCAACCGCAAACGCACCGCCCGGCTGATGCGTCAGCAGGGCCTGCAGGGCCATCGTCCGCGCCGACGTCGGTCGCTGACCAAGGCGGATCGGGACGCGCCGCCGATCGCGGATCTGGTAGGCCGCCAGTTCCAACCGTCGCTGCTCGACACGGTCTGGGCCGGCGACATCACCTACGTCCCCACCGGGCAGGGTGGCTGTACCTGGCGACCGTGATCGATCTGGCATCCCGGCGGCTCATCGGCTGGTCGATGGGTGCCCGCCACGACGCGCACCTGGTCGTGGACGCGCTCGACATGGCCGTCGCTGCCCGCGGCCGCAGCACGATGGACGGCACGATCTTCCACCACGACCGCAGATCGAGGAGGTCCAACGCGCGTTGGCTCCCCTCTGGCGGCTGCCGACGGGTTGAGCGACACGGCAGACCGAGTCCCGGTCGCGGATCGAGACCCACGACCGGGTGGAGATCACGGGCACGACCTGGACGAGTCCACGGACCCACCCCGCTTCGAGCCGTGAGATACCTAGAGCGTGGTGATGACGCGTACTCGGTCGGCGACGACTCGTCGGGAGAGCGAGCCATTCGGGTTCAACCAATCGTGCACGTGCGGGCCGCCGGGGTGGACGTGCAGCTCACAGGAGACGCCAGCGCGGAGCAACTGCTGCGCGTACGCGATCGATTCGTCGCGGAAGATGTCGAGCTCGGCGACCTCGACGTAGCTGGGCGCCAGTCCCCTGAAGTCGCTCAGACGGGCCGGGGCCGCCAGGGGCGAGACGTCAGGCCCACCGAGGTCGTCCCCGAGCAGGGCCGTCCAGCCGGTGTAGTTGTTGTCGTACGTCCAGGTGGCTGTGGGAGCCATCAGCGGGTCCGGTGTCGTGTTGCGATCGTCCAGCATCGGGTAGATCAGGATCTGCTTGGACAGGTGGACGCCGTTGTCGCGGGCGAGGATCGCGGCGCCGGCGCCGACGCCGCCACCGCCGCTGTCGCCCATGAGCGCGATGCGCCCGGGGTCGACGCCGAGCTCGACGGCGTGGTCGACCATCCACTGCACAGCCGCGAAGGCGTCCTGGGCGGGGATGGTGCCGGGGAACTCGGGCGCGAGTCGGTACCCGACCGCGAGGAACGGCACGCCAGTGAGCTGGACGTAGTGGCGCACGAGACCGTCGTGGGTGTCGAGCGTGCCGCAGATCATGCCGCCCCCGTGGATGTAGACGACCGCGGGGCCGGTGAGCGGGTCCTTGCGGGTGTACCAGCGCAGCTCGATGTCGGCGCCGTCGTGTGCTGTGGCCGTGAAGGACGTGACCGAGACGTCCGGTGCGTCGGGCAACGCGCTGTAGGTCAGAAGCAGTATCTGGTCCATGATGGCGCGCAGGGTGAACGCGTCGCCGCGCTCGGGCATCACGAGGCCCGACGCCGCGGCAGCCTCTGCCTGGGCCATCAGGACCGCGGCGATCTCGGGGTCCATGGTCATCTGCGTCATCTGCGATCCTCCGGAGAGTTGGTGAGTCGGACGTCTTCCTGCTCCGCGAGGACGTCAACCTGGACCGTCGGTGCAGAGGTGTTCGTGCTGGCGAACCACGTGGGCAGCGTCTGCGCGATGTGCTCGGCGAGTTCTTGAGGGCTGCACGGCTGGGGGTCACGAAGCCACTCCGCCATGACGGCCATCAGCCCGCCGATGATGAAGCGCGCTGCGCGCCGACTGTCGACACCGTCGGGCCGGTCGGCGATGGCCTCGATGGAACGCTGTGTCTGCGCGATGAGCACCTCGCGCAGCTCGTCATGCGCGGCCGAGATGTCGTTCGCGCCGATCAGCGGCGCGTACAGATGACGGTGGCCCAGGATGTGGGCGAAGAACGCGGCGTAGGTCATGCGCGCCACGCTGACGCCGGAGGCGGCGTCGTCACGCCGCATCTCCGTGTCACGAACGCCCAGCTGGTCCAGGGCGGACCGCACCGCGGCGACCCCGACCTCATCGATGGACGTGAAGTGGCCATAGAAGGCGCTCCGGCTGACACCGGCCTCGCGGACCAGCGACGCAACGGTTGGGGGCTCCCCGCCGAGCGCCAGCTGTCGCTCGTACTCGGCCAGCAGCAACGCGCGAGTCCGCTGCGCCCGCGGATCACTGAGATCGCCGGTGCGCATGAACGCCGTCGGAGGAAGCCCTGTCAAACCCATGAGCGGGACCATACACGCTAACGGACACCTGTGCAATAGGTGCCGCCGGGCGAGGGATCACGTTGCTACTTCGCTCTTGGATCGCCTGCGGCTCGTGATGCGGCCGCGGCGCGGCCGAACAGGTCGGGGCGTACGCGGACGTACATCTCCCAGACCTGGACGCCAGAGCGGTGGCCGAGGAACTTGGCCACGTCGGGGTCGAGACCGAGGGTGTTCAGCTGATAGGTCGCGGCAATGTGGCGAAGCGAGTGGATGGGCCAGAGCCAGCGACGTTCGGTCTGTCTGCCGGCTGGTGCGGGCCCCGCGGACGGGTCCCACCAGTCCTCGCGTTCGGGCCAGTCGGGCGTGGCGGCCACGAGCTTCTCCCAGGTGCGTTCACGCCAGTTGCTGTAGGGGTACAAGCCGCGACCGATGCGGGTGACCGTCCCATCGGGACCTCGGACGGGACGGCCTGGCGAGGCGAACAGCAGCGCGCCTGGGTCGGTGTCGGCCAGCAGCCGGTCAAGGTCGTCGGTGAGCCAGTCGGGCGCGAACGCCCAGCGGCGCTTGCGCCACTTGGGCGGCAGGGTCTTGCGTCGCGACTTGTGGACCGGCTCGCGGATCTCGATGCGCCAGGAGCCGTCCGGACCCTGCCGGAAGCGGTCGTCGCGGCGCAGCGCGAGACACTCGCTGATCCGCAGGCCACCGAAGGCGAGCAGGTAGATGAGCCCGGCGGTGCGATCGTCGAAGAGGCGGGCCGCGGTGACGGCCAGTTCGATGACCTTCTCGGTCGGGGGGATCTCTTCGGCGGGGATGGCTCGGGTCCCGCCGACGCCGCCGCTGGCGTCGTAGCTCTGGGCCAGCGGGAGCTGGTCGACGATGCGCCCGTCTGTGGGGCGCATGTACCGGTTGGTCAGGGCCCACTTGAGGATCTGGATCAGCAGGCCGTGGACCTCGGTGTAGGTCCGGTAGGCGCGCCGCTGCCGGATGTGTTCGAGGGCCTGGTTGCAGTGGTCGGCCGTGATGGCACCGATGGGCAGGTCGGCGAGCCGTTGCGGCGGACCGCCTGGTTGCCAGGCCACGGTGATGCGATCGGCGAGCAGCCAGTTGCGTAGGAGGCTTCGGACCTTGTCGGGGTACTGCTCACCCCACCGTGGGTGGGGAGAGTCGAGCCACCGCTGGGCGACCTGCCCGAAAGGCACATCGGTGTGGTACTCGACGAACGTGCCGCCGGCGCGCTGCTGCATCTGCTCGAAGGTCGCCTGCGTCAGACCGAACGCCTCGCCGAGGTCACGGGCGTAGGCCTGGCGGCGTCGGGCCTTCGGCTTGCCGGGGACCACCGGTTGGACCCGGTAGTCGACCCGGTAGCTGGCCGACCCACCGGCACCGGAGGGTTCGGTCGGGGCACGCAGGACCACACCGAGACCGAAGTCGTACGCCCTGTCACGCACGAGGACGTCACGGACGAGGTTGGGGACCGCGTCGGCACCCATCAGCTCGCCCGCCGGCGCGGCTTGCGTGTGGCGGCCACGAGCTCGTCGACCGACATCGACACGACCGGGTCCGGTACCGCTTCGAGCGGTGGCGGAGCGGTGAGGTCCTCGAGCACCTCGTGGGCGAGCCAGCACTTGGCACCACCCGGGTCACGCCGCGAGCTACGCAGCCGCCCGGAGCGTTCCCAACGGTGGACGGTGCTCAGGTCCACCCCGTACAGCGACGCGACGTCCCCCGCTCGCCACACCTCCACGGCTGCCACGTGCTGCCTCCGCGCGCCGGGTCCTGATCGCTCGTGGCGAGGCAGTCCCCGCGGACGGCGGGGAGGTGTGACGGGTGCTGTCCAAGGGCCTCGTCGGCGCGGTTCCCACGACTGGCGGCGGCCGAGTTTGTGTACTTCTTGTGTACTTCGAACACGCTGGAACGAAAGGTACTCCCCGGAAATGCAGAGAACCGCCCCGTACGGGGCGGTTCTCGTGGTGGAGGTGATCGGATTTGAACCGACGGCCCCTTCGTTGCGAAGCAAGGCCTCGCTTCGTAGGAGTCCGGTCGGCAAGACCCCAAGAACCCCGCCCGTACACGCGTTATCCGGCCGAAAGGGTCCATCCGCCGAGAAGACGTCCAGCAGGCACCAAGGGGCGGGTGGAGGCCGAACCGGGTGGTGGTAAGGACCCGATTGTGTACTTCTGAGTACCTGTTGCGCCTGCAACTTGTACCTCCTGTCCGCCCTTACTCTCAGGATTCCACCGGGCGGGGCAACGTTCTGGTGTCCATCTGGCGGCCTGTGGAAGGCGGCGTCGCATGGTCGATCAGGTCCACCGTGCGGATGACATCGACGCCCAGCAGCGGCCACGACCGCCGATGTGCGCGTCACGTCGAGACTCCGTCCACAGCATCGAGGGTGTCGCTAGCCACCCAGAGCCGTGACTGTGTGCGGGTCTACCGATTTGCGGCCCTACTGCCGTTCCCGTGGGTCATCGTGCGGTCTTCTGGTGGGGTAGGTCGGGGCGGTAGCCGCCGAGCGAGAGCAGCGCGAGGGCGACGAGCGCTTCGGGGGATCTGAACCCGAACGCGATCCGGGTGAGCACGCGGATCTTGGTGTTGGTCGACTCGATCAGCCCCTGGGAGAGACCGTGGTCGAGTGCGGCGTCGATCTCGGCCCGGTTCTTGACGATGCGTCGTTGGAGTTGCACGAACGAGGGGATGCGGCAGCGCCGCGCCCAGGAGATCCACCGGTCGAGCGCCTCCTTGCCGGCCTCACCCTTGAGCTTGAACGCGACCCTCAGGCCCTCCTTGAGCAGGTAGGCGCGATGCAGTCTCGGGTGAGACTTGGCGACCCAGGCGAGCTTGGTCTGCTGCCGCTCGGTGAGGTTCTCGGGGTTCTTCCACAGCGCATAACGCGCTCCCTTGAGCATCTTGGCGGTCCCCGTCGCTCGCGGTGCCCGCCGCTGGGTGACCGCACCTCGGGCATCGTTCCAGACCTGACGGCGGACCTCGTCAAGCGCGTCGGTGGCCCAGGAGACGACGTGGAACGGATCGGCGCACAGCACCGCCTGCGGGCAGCGGCGGCGCACGACCCGACCGATCCATTCGGCCGAATCCGCCGACACGTGGGTGATCTGGCGGCACCGCTGGTCGCCGAGCTGGTCGAAGAACCCGCCCAGTGCAGCGCTGTCGCGGCCCGGCGCGGCCCACACCAGCCGTCCGGTGTCGTGGTCGACCACGACCATCAGGTAGCGGTGTCCACGCTTGTAGGAGATCTCGTCGATCCCGATCCGCTTGAGGCCCGCGAGCCGGTCGACCTGGGCATCGATGTCGGCCACGACCCGGGTGATGATGTTGCCCACGGTCCGCCAGCCGATCCGTAGCAGCCGGGTGACCGCGGTCTTGGAGCACTGGGTCGCCAGCCACCCGACCGTGTCCTCGAACGCGGCCGTGTGCCGGGCGCCGTGCCGGGCCCACGGCACCGCCGCGACCGCCACCCCATGCCTGGGGCACGTCACCCGCGGTGCGTCGGCCTCGAGGAACACCTGCACCGTCCCGAGGTCCAGCCCGCGCCATCGTCGGCGACCGTCACCGTGGTCGAACCGTGGCGAGCGGCGACCACACCGGCCGCAACGTCGCGCCGCCCGCGACTTGGGCCGCACGTGCGCGACGACCACCTGCTCGGCCTCGTCGAACTCGACCTCTTCGAGCACGGCCCTGTCGCACAATCCGAGCAGCCTGCGCCATACCCTGAACACGCGCCGTCTCCGTGTTGCTGGTTGCTGGTCCTCAACACCCAGAAACCTACGCCGGAGACGGCGCACTACATCGATCTCCGCCGTTCACGCCCCACGGGAACGACAGGAGAGCCCGATTTGCGAAGCGGCCCATAACGGGCGCCAAGCAGCGGCGTGGGACCTGCTGGACCGGGCGTCCTGAGCTGAGGGACCCGGCTCCGGCGCCGGGTTCTGGCACCGGCGACGAACCCCCGGCTGAAGCGCGGTTGGTTCTGTAGAGGGCGTCAACTGTGGATCCTGGCCAGCGGGGCTGGCGTGTGGTGAGGGTAGTGGTCGGTCTCGATCTCGGTGGGGGTGCGGTGGTCGAGCTCGCCGTGGAGGCGGGCGTTGTTGAACCAGTCGATGTACTCGGCGAGCGCGAACTCGAACGTCGACAGGCGTGACCAAGGGCCGCGGGTCGGGTTGCGGACGAGTTCGGTCTTGACCAGGCCGATGGTCGATTCGGCCATCGCGTTGATGATGACTGAGTGTCGTAGGAGTCGCCCACGCTGCCGATCGAGGGGACGATCCCCGCTGTGGCCAGCTCCTCGCCGTAACGCAGGGCGACGTACTGGCCGCCGGCGTCGCTGTGGTGGATCAGCCCGTCGAGGTCGACGTGCCGCCGCTCCCACAGTGCCGGGCGCAGCGCCGCGAGCGGCAGTTCGGTCCGCAGGTGGTTGGCTACGGCCCACCCCACGATCTTGCGGGAGAACACGTCGGCGATGACCGCGGCGTACACGAACCGGCCCGTGGTCAGCCGCACGTAGGTCAGGTCAGCGACCCAGCGCCGGTCGGGACCGTCGGCGGTGAAGACACGGTCCAGCAGGTCCGGCGGGCGCACAGCGTGGCGTCCGCAGTGGTGGTTCGTGGCTTCTGCCAGCCCCGGACCACGCCAGCGAGGCCCTCGCGTCGCATCAAGCCGCACGGTGCACTCCGCGACCCGAAACCCTTCTCGGGTGAGCTGGGCGTGGACCTTGCGGTAGCCGTAGACGCGGTAGTTGGCCTCGAACACCCGGCGGACCTGGCCGGCGAGGTGGTCGTCCCGCAGCGCCCGTTCGGAGGGCGGACGACGACGGTGGGCGTAGCAGGTCGAGACGTTCCACCCGAGCACGGCACAGATCGGTGTGACCCCGAACTGCTCGCGGTGGTCGTCGATGAAGCGGGTCATCGTCGCTGCGGACGGTCGAGTTCCCGCGCGAAGAAACTCGAAGCAGCCTTCAAGATCTCCTTGTCACGCTCGAGGTCCGCGACCTGGCGGCGCAGCCGCCGGTTCTCGGCCTCCAGATCGACCGTCTCAGGCTGCTCCACGCGCCGGCGTTCGCGCTTGACCCAGTTGCGCAGCGTCTCGGGGTTGATGTCCAGCCGAGCAGCCACACGCGCGATCGCCCCGTGCTGGCCGTCCTCGGCCACGAGCCGGACCGCACGGTCACGCAGCTCATCGGGTACTTCCTCGGTGCGGGCATGATGGTCTCCTTCCCAACCATCCTGCCCTCTACGAGACCCGCCGCGCTTCAACCACGATGAGCTGGTCGCCGTGCCTCGTGACGTCCAGCCGTACCTCCGCGGTGGGGTCATCGACCGGCATCGGGTTCACGACCGGCGCACCCACACCGGCACCTGGCGATCGCTGGCCGCGCCCCACGGCTGGTGTGGCACAAGCGTCTGCTGACGTGCGTCGACGGCTGCGGGACCTTCATCGAGAGGACCGCGTCGATCGCGCCCCGCGCGGTCTGGAGCCGAGCCGCAGCGCGGTCGGCCGTGGCGATGTCGGAGGCCAACGCGCCCATCGACACGATCCGCAAGAGCTTCGGAGTCGGGTGGGACACCGTGGTGGGCGCCGTCACGGCGGCCGCAGACCAGCTCGCCGCGGAGCGTCCCACGCGGGTGGGGAGCGACGAGACCGTGATGGTCACCGGGCGGCTCACCAAGCGCCGCCGGCAGTTCCTGACCGCGCTGGTGTGCCTAGACACCTCGCTGGTGGTCGCCGTCGCCCAAGGACGTGATCGGGCGTCTGCCGCCGAGCTGCTGGCCGAGCACGCGCCTGACGCGACCATGGTGGCCTGTGACCTGTTTCCAAGGTTAAGACCGCCGCTGACACCCTCGCGGACGCGGTCGTGGTCGCTGACGTGTTCCACCTGGTCAAGCCGGCGCTGCAAGCGATGGATGAAGTCCGCCGACACCGCCAGCAGCAGATCCACGGCCACCGGGGCCACGAGAACGACCCGCGGTTCAAGCTCCGTCGGGTCCTGCGCGTCGGCCAGGAACGCCTCGACGAGGTGACCATCTCCAAGATCTTCGCCCGGCTGCGCAACGCCGACACCGACGACGACGTCGGCTCGGTGGGTCGCGGTCGGCATGCTCCGACGCATGTACGCCGCGCCTGACCGCGACACCGCCCACCGCCGCCTGGTCGCGTTCCACGAGTGGCTGGTCCCCATCGACCTGACCGAGGTCACCCGCTTGGCCCGCACCATGGACACCCGGCAAGACCAGGTCCTGGCGTTCTTCGACACCCGCGCCTCCAACGGCCCGACCGAATCCGGCGCTTCGGAAATGAGCGGGGTGTAGGGGTTGTAGGTGCAGCACAGGGGTCCTGCGAGGCTGTGGGTGTCTAGGACCACATCTCGAACAGGACCCCTGTGGAGACCGATGCTACGCGCATGTGCCAGTTGCTGGTGGGACTGCCTGCGGTGACCGTCCGCGGGGTCGCTGACCCCAGCCCCGCGGTGCCGCTGGTGGTAGAGATCGAGACCGAACTCGAGGCCCCGGTCCGCTGCGCCAGGTGCGACGGACGAGCCACGGTCAAGGACCGCGACCCGGTGCTGCTGGTGGACCTGCCGGCCTTCGGACGCCCGACCAGGCTGCGGTGGATCAAGCGACGATGGCGCTGCCCCGACCCGCTCTGCACGGTCGGTAGCTGGACCGAGGTCGCGCCGAAGATCGGTTCGTCGCGTCTGGTGATGACCGCGCGGGCGGGCCGGTGGGCGACCTGGCAGGTCGGCAAGCATGGCCGCACCGTCGCCGAGGTCGCCGCCGATCTGCAGTGCGACTGGCACACGGTCAACGACGCGGTGATGGACTACGGCCGCGTGCTGGTCGATGACCCCGGCCGCATCGGTGACGTCACGGCGCTCGGGCTCGATGAGACCCTGTTCACCAGACCGGCAGGTGGCGGACCAAGCAGTGGTCGACCTCGATCGTGGACGTTGCCGCCGGCCGGCTGCTCGATGTCGTCGAAGGCCGCGATGCGCTGCCTGCGGTGCGTTGGCTGGCGAACCGTGACCCGGCATGGCGCGCCCAGGTCCGGTTCGCGACGTTGGACATGTCCGGGCCGTACCGCAAGGTGTTCGACACGATGCTGCCCGATGCGGTCCAGGTCGCCGATCCGTTCCACCTGGTCAAGCTCGCGGGCGAGAAGCTCGATGAGGTCCGCCGCCGGGTCCAGAACGAGACCCTCGGCCACCGCGGCCGCAAGCACGATCCGCTCTACCGAGCCCGACGGCTACTCGTGCTCGCCCACGAACGGCTCGATGAACGCGCGACCAGCAAGCTCACCGGCCTGCTACGCGCCGGCGACCCCCGCGGAGAGGTCACCACCGCCTGGCACGCCAAGGAAGCCGTCAGATCGCTGTACGCCCACCGCGACCCGCAGCTCGCGCTCGAGTGGGTCGACCAGCTCTCCGAGGACCTCCGCGACCGCGACTGCCCTCCGAGGTCCGCCAGCTCGGCCGCACCATGCACCGATGGCGGACCCAGATCGCCGCCTGGCACCACGCCCAAGTCACGAACGGGCCAACCGAGACCATCAACGGCCTCGCGAAACGGATCAAGCGCATCGCGTTCGGGATGACCAACTTCGTCCACTGGCGCATCCGCGTGCTGCTCTACGCCGGCCGCCCGAACTGGTCACGCCTCGCCCTCGTGGCCCTCCCGTGACCCCGCTGAAATCCGAAGCGCCCCGAATCCACGCATGTGAGGATCAAGAACGTCCGTCGGGCAGCCCACGGCCTCCGGAACACCGACAACTACCGGGCGCGCATCCTGCGCCACACCGCACAGCCGCGTCGGGTTCCGGCCACCACGAGGATCAGGCCACTACAGCTTCGCCACCGCGGCGTGACCCACCTCATGGGGAAGCGGACCATCATCCCACCGGTGCGGCTTCGAGGTACACACTGAAACGACCCGGCCGTACGCCACCCGCAAGCTCGCGCGCCCCAAAGTTGAACGAGCGATCGAACCCGCACAAGTGTCGTATGCCCCTCTGCGCGAGGACTTGCGTGCACGTCAGTGTCCGACGCCGAGATAGGCCTCGCGGACTTCAGGATGTTGCTGGACGTCCTCAGGCGAGCCCGTGGTGACCACACGTCCAAAGTCGAGGACCATCACACGATCGGCGAGGTCCATGACCAGACCCATGTCATGTTCTACCAGAATCATCGGAACCTGCAGCTCCTCGCGTACGACGAGAAGGAAACGGGCCATGTCTTCGGTTTCCTCACGGTTCATTCCGGCCACGGGCTCATCGAGAAGGAGTAGGTCCGGCTCCGCCGCGAGCGCACGCCCCAGCTCGACACGCTTCTGCACACCGTAGGGCAACAGGCCTGCAGGCGTGTCACGGAACGCCTCGATCTCGAGCAGATCGACGATGTCCTCGACCTTCGCTCGATGGCGAACCTCCTCCTCACGGACCCTCCTTCCGAAGGCCAACGACGCCCACGTCCCGTACGTGACGTGTCGTTCTCGTCCGACCAAGAGGTTCTCGATAAGCGTCAAGTGCTCGAACAGTTCGATGTTCTGAAACATCCTCGCCAAACCACGACGAGCGATCTGATGGCTTGGAAGCCCGACCAACGGTTGCCGTTTGAACTCGATAGCTCCGGCCTGCGGTCGATAGAGGCCAGAGATCACGTTGAGCAGCGAGGTCTTTCCTGCGCCGTTCGGACCGATGACCGCGAAGAGTTCGTTGTTCCGAACTTCGAGCTCGACCCCGTCGAGTGCCCGGATGCCAGCGAAGTTCAGCGTCACCCCCCGAACCGCCAGGATAACGTCCAGGTCAGGATCGACCTGACGTTCAGCGATACTCATCATGTTTGCCATCCTTCACGCCAAGCGTGACTCCCCATTCAACGCTCACGACAACCACCGCTTCCGGCGCTTGTACTGTTTCAAGTCCCTGAAGGATCCGTCGTTCCCGCTCCGCTGGCCCAGGTAGAACTCCTGGATGTCGTCGTCCGCAAGTAGCTCAGCGGCTGGCTTGTCCATAACGATCGCCCCGTTCTCGAGCACGTAGCCGTGCGATGCGATCGAAAGGGCCATCATCGCGTTCTGTTCGACCAGCAGCACCGACGTCCCGTGGCGATTGATCTCTCGGATGATCTCCATAACCTGCTCGACGATGAGTGGCGCCAGGCCGAGGCTCGGTTCATCAAGCAGGAGGTAGGTGGGGCGCGACATCAACGCACGTGCGATGGCCAGCATCTGTTGCTCGCCACCGGACAGGTACCCCGCGGTCGCTTGCCGACGATCCTTCAACGCAGGGAAGAACGACAAAACCTCTTCCATGCGTGCTGGCACGTCCACCGCATCGGTGTACGCACCAGCACGCAGGTTCTCTTCGACCGTGAACTCGGCGAAGACTCGCCGGCCTTCGAGCACTTGCGTGAGGCCGGAACGCACGATGCGAGCCGGCGACGCCGCCAGGAGGCTCTCGTCACCGAGCCGGATATCGCCTTTGGTGACCTCCGCGTCGTGCATCCGGAGGAGACCCGAAATCGCCCGAAGCACGGTCGTCTTACCCGCACCGTTCGCGCCGAGCAACGCCACGATCTGCTGCTCGGGGAGCTCCAAGCTGACACCCCGGAGGGCGAGCACTACGTCGTTGTAGACGACCTCGAGGTTGCTGATCGACAGCACGGCGATTCCGTTCGACGGTTGGTAGGCTCCGAGAATCCGGTCAGGTTGCCGGGAATCAGAAGCAAGGCTCCTCGAAGGAGTACGCCGCGGCGCTCGGTCCGACGAAGAACTCCTCCTCCACCGCGAGACCGAACGGTGCATCGCGGTCGACGCGCCTGATCAACGTCGCTCGCGTCGCGCCCTCGTTCGGCGACTGAGCGGCAAAGTTGCCGGCATCATCGGGCAGCATGCCTTCGTAATCGACCGACTCCAGTTCGGTGATGGCCGCTGCCACTCCACCGCGCGTCAGATCACCGCGCGCCACAGCCACCTGAAGCGTCTCGAGCAAGGGGTACTGGAACGACCAGCCTGCGACGTACCCATCGTTCGGGGTCACGTCGCCGACCGCCTCGTACAGCGCGTCATGGCCGGGAGTGGATGTTCCGAAGGGCGCCAGGTACCCCGACTGCAGGTACTGCTCCTCCAGTACCTCCAGCAGCGGCGATTCCAGGTTCCCACTATCCCAGGTCGGCCAAGCTCCTACGAACAGCCCATCGAAGCCTCGCGAGGTAGTTTCACCGATGATCTCGAGGGCGTCACCGGGGGCTACGAAGAGGATGACGGCGTCGAGTTCTTCTCGCAGCATGGCGCTGACGGCTCCTCCCTGGTTGTCCGGTCCAGGCTCGGTCGGGATGTCAGAGATGTGACCTTCGCGGAACTCAGCGGCAGCGCGAGCTCCCCCAGCGCCGTCGTCACCGTAGTCACCCGCATAGTGGAGGACGCCGATGCGGGCTTCCTCGCCGAGACGATCAAGGAGGTAATCGTAATTGTTCATCGCCTCGAAACAGTAGTTCGATGCCGACGGCAGGATCTGCTCGCTGAACCAGTTCGCCGACGTCCAACTTAGCGGTGCCGCGACGACCCCGTCTGCAACCAACTCCTCCATGATCGCCGCCGTCGTCGGAGACCCGAGCGTCTGGGCGATGGCGAGTACCTCGTCGCGCATCTCGAGGTAGGCATTGAAGTGCAATTCGGGATTGTACTGGTTGTCGCGCAGGAACGTCTCCACGTCGACATCATACCCTTGAATGATGTCTTCATCGTTCACTCGCTCCCAGAACGCAACGATGGCATCCGTAGCGGGGACCGCGAGACTGGCGAACGGTCCGACTGTCATGTCAGAGATCTGTCCCAGATAGATGCACCCCTTGCCCGAGTCCTCCCTCCCTACACAAGGTTCCTGGGTTACCCCCACGTCGGTCGCCACCTCACTGCCACCACCGTTCGCGCTGGCTTCGGCGGACGGATCCTCCTCGGCTGCAGAACAACTTGCCAGCAGCAGAGCCGCCACGGGCAGCGCGACGGTACGTCGATAGTTCTTCATCTGATACTCCTCGATTGTTCGAGTCCAGTTCATCAGCGGACCGTGGGATGCTGTCAGTGACGTTCAGTAGGTGAATGGCCAGGATCGCCAGTACGTCCTCACGCGGGACCAGATTCCGTGGACCCCGTTCGGCTCAACCAGCAGGAAGGCGATGATCAGCGCTCCGTACAAGGCGCCTTCGAGGATCAGCGAGCCTGACGTGCCCAGGCTTCGAGCCAGGCCCGCGGGCAAGAGACTGATGATGACTTGCGAGATCCTCGACAGCGAGATGATCAGGACAGCCCCCACGACGCTTCCCGAGATGGTTCCGAGCCCACCGATGAAGATCATCGCGATGTACTGGATCGACAGGAGCAAGGAGAACGACCCCGGTTCGACGTACCCGTACGCCGCGTACAGGAGCGCCCCCGCCGTCCCTGCGTACACCGACGACAGCGCGAACGCTGCGGATTTCTGCCGGCGAAGGTCGATACCGATCATCGATGCAGCGATATCGTGATCTCGGATCGACATGAACCGCCGACCGGTCGCCGACCGAGCGACGTTCTTTGCGGTAACCATGGCCACGAGCAGACAGAACAGCATGAAGAGGTAGATGACCGTCTCACGCGGGAGCCGCAGACCGAACAGGTCCTGTGCGGCCCCGAGATCGAACCCGAAGAATTCGAGTCGCGGCATGCGACGACCTACCCCTGTGCCCCCGGTTATCTGCGCTGCGTGAAGGAAGAAGTGACGCCCCAGCATCACTAGTGCCAGCGTCGCCACGGCGAGGTACAACCCCCGCAGCCTGGTAGCGATCGGGCTGACGACGTAGCCAGCGATGCCAGCGACGGCGCCGGAGGCCGGTAGCCAGATCACCATCGGGAGGCCGAGGCCGATCTGTACGCCACTGGTCGCGCCACCGAGCACGGCAGCGGTGTAGGCACCCAGACCGAGGAAGAACGCGTGGCCGAGCGACACCTGGCCCGCGTACCCGGTCAGGAGGTTGAGACCGAGAGCGCCGACCGCTGCGGCGAAGCCCACGGCGATCAGGAAGGTCCAACTCGAGGGCAGGATGACCGGTGCGAGGAGGACGAGAACACCCACGGCGACCATGCCACGCTGCTTCGCAGGTGTGTTGAGCATGGCGATGGCGTGGCGGTAGCTGAGGTGGAGCCGAGGGCGCGAAGGGACGCGCCGTCGGCGCGACAGCGCCTGCTCGGGCGAGTAGATCGCCCAGTTCTTCGTCATCAGACCCTCTCGATCCGCGTCGTGCCGAACAGGCCGTAGGGACGTAGCATCAAGACGATCAGCAAGAGCAGATAGCCCGACACGACCGCGAAGTTGTCACCGAGCCACGCCATGTAGCTGCTTTGGTAGCTACCGAAGAACGCTTCGACGAGGCCGACGGCAAGACCCCCGATGAAGGCGCCCTTGATCGAATCGAGCCCCCCGATGATCATCGCCGGGATGGCTTTGAGGGCCACGAGCCACGTCTGCTGATCGAGTCCAGAGCCGCTGCCCAGCAGCACCCCCGCGATCGCGGCAAGCCCGCCAGCTAACCCCCACGACAGAGCGAAAACAAGCGACGCCGACATACCCTGTGCCATGGCGGCTTCGCGATCGAACGCGACCGCACGCATCGCCAACCCGATCCGCGCATAGCGGAAGAACGCGGCTAGAACGACCATCACCAGCAGCCCGATGCTGAACATGGCGATGGACCGCTGCTGCACGATCACGCCACCGACGCTGATCGTGTCGAAACCCCACGGGTTTGGGATCGATCTGCGCTGGGTTCCGATCGTCTGGTTCACCACCACGCGTAGAACGATGTCGACGCCGAGCGTCATAACGACCATGACGAAGGGCGAGCGACGCAGGAGTGGACGTTGCGTCCCTCGATCGATGAGCATCGCAAGCGCTCCGGCCAGCAATGCGGCGATCACCAGTGCAAGGCCGAACGGTAGCCCGTACAAACGTGTCGCGTAGTAGGCGACCATGCCACCAACTATCATCAGGCTCGGTTGGGCGAAGCTGATGACGTGCGTGGACTTGTAGATGATCACCAGGCCGGTGGCGATCAGACCGTACGTCGCCCCGTTTCCGAGGCCCGTAACGGCGGCTTGAATAGCGTTCACGCGCTGACCCCTGAGCGGTCGCCGTACATCTCCTCTATTTCCCTAGAGAACATCTCGGCGATCGCTGATCTCCTCACCTTCTGGGTGGCGGTTAGCTCGCCATCATCGTGGTCGAGCTCCTTCGGGATCAGCTTGAATTTGCGGATGTTCTCGACGCGCGCGAACCGACCGTTCGTCGCTTGGACCTCGCGCTCTATGAGGTCTCGAACTTGCGGCTTCTCGGTCAAGTCACGGTACGTCGTGTACGGCAGGTTCTTACGAGACGCCCAGTCACCAACTGTTTCAAGTTCGATTCCGATGAGTGCCGTCAGGAACTTCCTTCCGTCACCGATGACCACCGCCTCCCGGATGTACTGCGACGCCTTCAAACTGTTCTCGATCTCAGCGGGTGAGATGTTCTTTCCACCCGAAGTGATGATGATGTCCTTGATGCGGCCCGTGATCTTCAGGTGCGTGTCGTGGACCCATTCGCCGACGTCGCCAGTCTTCAGCCATCCATCATCGGTGAACGTCGACATGGTGGCCTCCTCGTCTCTCCAGTACCCGACGAAGTTCCCGCCGTGTCGGGTGAGCACCTCGCCCGTCATTGGGTTCAAGGACACCTCTATGCCGTCGTACGGCTCGCCCACGGTGCCGATCCGGATGTGTCCAGGCCGGTTCCTGGTGGCCGTCGCCGTGTTTTCGGTCATGCCGTAAACCTCATAGATCGGCACACCGATACCCATTAGGTACTTCAGGACCTCGGGTGCGATCGGCGCGGAACCGCTCAGGGCGAAGCGGCATCGCGCCATCCCGATGCGCTCCTTGAGGGCTCGGTAGACGAAGAGCCACCCGATCAGGTAGACCAGCCGTGTACCCCACGTGTGGGAACCACCGCGTTCGCAGAGTCGTTCCGCGAGCTGTTGGGACACTCGCTCCCAGAAGCGATATGTCATCCGTTTGAACGGGGTGGCGTTGGCGATCGAGATCTCTATCCCTGCGACCACCTTCTCCCAGATCCGCGGCACGCCCAAGAACACGGTCGGTTGAACATCTCGGAGATCCGTCTGGATCGTCTCGATCGACTCCGCGAAGTTGACGACACATCCGGTGGCCAGGTTGGTCCACTCGGTGAGGATCCGCTCAGCGCCGTGGCAGAGGGGTAGGTAGGAGATCAGGACGTCGTTGGCATCAATCTTGGGTGTAACCAGCCCTGCACGTTCGATGTGTGCCTCTATGGCGAACTCCGCGTTCGCGACCGAGATCATGGCGCCTTTTGGAGGCCCGGTCGTGCCAGAGGTGTAGATGAGCGCCAACACGTCGTCGGGCGTCGCGTCTGCCATGTGCCGTTCGACGGTGCCCGGTTCGCGCTCGCGCTCTCGTTGCCCGAGTACCACAAGTTCGGACCATGACATCAGGCGAGGGTCGCGGTAGGAACGCAGACCTCGCGGTTCCACGTACACGATCGTCTTGAGTTCAGACAGTCGGTCGGCCACCGCAAGTGCCTTGTCGGCTTGCTCCTGGTCCTCGACGATCACGATGCTCGCTTGGGAGTGGCCAAGGATGTGCTCGACCTCGACGCTCGGGTTGGTCGGGTAGAGACCCACGGTGATCCCCCGGAGTGCGACCGTGGCCAGATCGGCGTACAACCACTCGGGACGGTTCTCAGAGTGGACGGCCACACGATCGCCGGGCCCGATGCCCAGCGCAGCAAGGGCGCATGACACGTCTTGCGCCCGATCCCAGTACTGATGCCACGTGGTCTCTTCCCACACGCCGAAACGCTTGTAGCGGAATGCGACGGCATCAGGTCGCTGCTCGGCATGACCCCGCAACCGCGTGGCGAGCGTCCGCGCGCCGGCCGGCGACGCCGCAACCGGCCCGTGCGTGACGGAACGTGACACGTCAGCGTTCAACCCTCATCGCTCCCGTCGCTTCGACCTCCGAGTCACCCGTGCGATCGACGCGGAGTCTGATGTAATATATAGTAGGGAGTATGAAGGTCGCCGTCAACCAGGAGCGCACGATGAACAGTGATGGAACCGAAGGGCCCCCATCCCTCATGAGCGACGAAGAGGTCTTCGCGGCGACGCGCAGATGCATCGACGCGTGGCACACGCTCGATGTCGCCACCACGCTCGCGAGCTACACCGAAGACGTCGTCTACCGCGACCCCAAGACGCGGGGTTTCATCGTCGGCCACGATCAGCTAGGTCGTTACCTAGATGTGTTCTTCCGTGTCTGGGACATGCGGTTCCACATTATCGATGAGCGGCGCCTCGCTGGCCAGAACGGACAACTCTGCATGTGGGA
Organism: Nitriliruptor alkaliphilus DSM 45188; assembly: GCF_000969705.1. GTDB lineage: Bacteria > Actinomycetota > Nitriliruptoria > Nitriliruptorales > Nitriliruptoraceae > Nitriliruptor > Nitriliruptor alkaliphilus. The sequence goes on along the minus strand of NZ_KQ033901.1, from coordinate 1,856,207 downwards.
CGTCGAGGCCACACACCGCAGAACCGGGCGCTCGACAACAATCAGCGGCATGGATCTGTGCCTGGTCGAGGACGGCCGACTCTCCCGGGACGAGGCGTTCATGGACACGCTCCCGCTTGAGACCCTCAAGGGCTGAGCGGGCACGTCCATGACTCTGCGTGCACGGTGGGTGCCCCGAGGCGGGGGTGGACGCCCAGGTCGTACCGAGGCTGTTGACGACTGAAATCGGATCGGCACGGCCGTCACACGCTGGACGTGCTGCGGATGTGAGACACCTGCGCCGGGACGCTGTCTTCTGGCGCGGTCGCCTGTGCGGTTCAAGCCCGCCGGAATCATCGCCTGCGCCATGGCCCGACGGGCCACCGAGATCGCGTTCGCGATGGTCCGCGACCAGATCCCCTACGACCCCCACGCTGGAGCCACTGACCCGCCTTCACAACCCCGCGCGGGCGTGACATCCTCGAAGCGGGAGGCCGGACCAGACGTCGCAATAGCTGTGGCGGACCGCCCAGCGGTCACGCCGATCACTAGCTTGGCGCCCGGCCTCCACCCATGTCCGGAGCCCGAACAAGGCCAGCTGACCCACCCACTGGGCGAGGCCGCAAGCCAGCCGGCGCTCTGTTCAGGGGATCACTTCGCCTGCAGCTTCGCCTCGACCAACCGCGCCAACCGTGGGGATGCGGCCAGCTTGCACGGCTTGGGGCGCTTACGTCGTCGCACCGCCGCTCGGTCGGCCGTGCGTGCCCGGTAGCGGGTCCGGCCCCTGTCGGTCTTGACCTCGCGACAGATCGTCGACGGGGAGCGTCCGAGTCGTCCGGCGATCTGCCGCAGCGAGTGCCCGGCAGCGAGCCCGCACAGCCGTCCCGCAGCTCCTGGACCTGCTCGGGCGTCAGGTTGTAGGAGACGTTGCCGATCGTCATCACCCACCTCCACTCTCGGTCGACTATCCGCCGATCAGTGAGGTGTTGCGTTCACCCAGTGAACTCGCGGGCGATGTGCCTACGTCGCGCGGACACTCGAGGGACGGGGCGAGAGGGCAGGTTCAACCCACCCCCAACTCAGCGCTGACACGCATCCGGCCACAGGTTGAACCGTCCTGGATCTGATGGAGACTCGGTTCATTGGATTCCAACCGGGTGGCTGGTCTCCGCTCGCTGACTGTAGGTGGCGGTCTCGAACTCCACGGGAGGGATGTCACCCAGGGTGGAGTGCAGCCGTTCCTGGTTGAACCAGTGGACCCAGCCGAGGGTGGCGAGCTCGACGTCGTCGACGTTGCGCCATGGTCCCTTTCGGCGGATCAGCTCGGTCTTGTAGAGGCTGTTGACGGCTTCTGCCAGGGCGTTGTCGTAGCTGTCGCCGACTGATCCGATGGAGGGGACGGCGCCGAGCTCGGCGAGCCGCTCGCCGTAGCGGATGGAGGTGAACTGCGAGCCGGCATCGGAGTGGCAGACCAGTCCTTCGAGCTGGCTGTTGCGTTTCCATCGGGCCATCTCGAGCGCGTCGAGAACCATGTCGGTGCGCATGTGGGTCGCCACCCGCCAGCCGACGATCATCCGCGAGAACGCGTCGGTGATGAAGCACACGTAGACCGCACCGCCCCAGGTCGGCACCACGGTCAGGTCGGTGACCCACAGCAGGTTCGGCCGCTCGGCGATGAACTGCCGGTCCACGAGATCCGGGTGACGTGCCGCGGAGGCGTCCGGTCGGGTGGTCCGGATGCGTTTGCCCCGACGGGCGCCCTGGATCCCCAGCTCACGCATCAACCGGGCGACCTGGTCGCGACCGACCGCCTCGCCGGCGCGCTGCAGCGCCTTCCACATCTTGCGGATCCCGTAGACCTCGTAGTTCGCGGTCCACAGCGTCAACAGCAGCGGCATCAGCACCGCATCCCGCAGCATCCTCGCGGACGGCTCACGGGACTTGGCGGCGTAGTACGTCGACGGGGCGATCGGCAGCTGTTGGCAGATCGGCTCGACCCCGAACTCGTCCTTGTGCGCGTCGATGTAGGCGACCATCACCTCTGTGGGCGGTCGAGCTCCGCCGCGAAGAAAGCCGACGCCGACCGCAAGATGGCGTTGGCGCGCTTCAGCTCCCGGTTCTCCTGCTCCAGTTGCCGCAACCGCTCCGCATCGCTGCTCGTGGTGCCGGGCCGCTCACCGCCGTCGATCTCGGCCTGCTTGACCCACTGGCGCACCGACTCCACCCCGTAGCCCAGCTGCTTGGCGACCCGGGCGACCGTTCCCTGGGTAGCCCCGAGCTCGGTACGCAACGCCTGGACCATCCGCACCGCCTGGGCCTTCTCCTCAGGGCTGTACCGACGCGAGTTCGGCGTCCCCGACGGACCGATCGTGCTCATGGCTCCTCCTTGATTCCAAGGTTAGGAGCCTCCACCGATCCCAGGACGGTTCACGGCAGCGATCTCGACCATCTTCGCCGAGAACGACGCCGACGCCGCCCGCACCCAGCTACGTGACGTGGTCGACAAGCTCACCGCGACCGAACCCAAGGTCGCCGAGCGGCTCGAGGCCATGGAGGACGACCTGCTCGCCTACGCAACCTTCCCGCCCATGCACTGGCCCAAGATCTGGTCCAACAACCCGATCGAACGGCTCAACCGCGAGCTCAAACGCCGCACCGACGTCGTGCAGATCTTCCCCGAGTCCGTCATCCGCCTCGTCGGCGCGCTGCTGGTCGAGGTCAACGACGAACTCGTCGCCGCCCCACGCCGCTACATGGCCGAAGCCACCCTCAGCCCCCTCATCGACCAGGAGGACCGTCTACCGTCCCTGCCCGCAGCACCCCGCCACTGACAACGAGACGCACGGTCCTACACCACACGATGGGACGCCATCACGCCGAGCGGTGCGTCCGTTGTGGTAGAGGCCGTCAACTGCTGATCGGTCCGCTCGGTCGCTCACGACCCCCCTCCGTCGTTCCACGTGCGGAACTCGGGTGTGGTGCGACTTGCGGCGGCAGCACGCCCCGCCCGGCCCTCCGGGCCCTTGGCCGCCGCCCGCACGGCGGCCAGCTCCTCGTCCAACTGCTCGCCAACCGATCGGGCGCAACTGGCCTCCACCAACTGCTTGGTCACCGCGAGCGCGCGGGTCGGCCCGGCTGCCAGCTGGTGCGCCGATGCGACGGCGTCGGCCGTGGCCCCTTCGACGCCGGCAAGTCGCGTCGCCAGTCCCAGCCCCACCGCCTCGACGCCGTCGACGACACGGTCAGCGAGCAGCAGCTCGGTGGCACGGGAGCGGCCGATTCGCCGCGGCAGTGTCCAGGTGAGGCCCCCGTCGGGGGTGAAGCCGAGCGTCGGATAGGCACTACGGAAACGGGTGGTCGGCTCGACGATGACCAGGTCACACGCGCAAGCCAACGACATGCCGATCCCCGTTGCCCAGCCAGTGACTCCAGCGACCGTGGGGACGTCCGCGGCGACGAGGGCCCCGACGAAGCCGTGCAGTGGTGCCGCGATGCGGTCGACGAGGTCATCGAGTTCGTCATCGGAAGACGCCGAGATGATCGCGCGCGCGTCCGCCCCGAAGCAGAAGTCATCGCCACTCGCGGTCAGCACGATCGCGCGGGCATCCGACAGCTTCGTGCGCGCCGCGTCCAGCTCCGCGGCCGCCACTGGGCCGAGCGGGTTACCGGGACCGGTATCGAGGTCGAGGTGCAGCACCCCCTCGCGAAGGTGGATGCGGACGGAGGACTCGGACACGGTGGGGCCTCCAGATGGCGACCGGCGCGACGGCGGTGAACGGGCGAGAGGCGGGTCAGCTGTCGCCCGGCAACGAGATCCCGAGACGCTCCGCGAGGCCGAGGATCTCGTCGGTGGTCGAGGCGGGGACGACCAGGTCGTCGATCTCGCGGATGTCCGCCAGGTGATCCGCGATGTCGTCGGGAGTGACCTTGCCCTCAGCGAGCCAGCCGGCACCGAAGCCGGTGACCACGCGGGCGTAACGGCCGCCGCCTGCGGTGAAGGTCTCGCCCGTCAGCTCGCACGTGTCGCTGCAAAGGAACACGACCAACGGCGAGACCAGCTCGGGGTCGAGTCTTCCCGCGAGCGGACCGAGCAACTCCTCGGTCATCCGCGTCTGCGCCATCGGCGCGATGGCGTTGGAGGTGATGCCGTGCTTGGCACCTTCCAGAGCCAGCGTACGAGAGAAGCCTGCGATACCCGCTTTGGCGGCGCCGTAGTTCGACTGCCCGAAGTTGCCGAACAGCCCGGCGGCTGAGGCGGTGTGGACGAAACGGCCGTAACCCTGCTCCCGCATCACCGGGAGCGCCGCTCGCGAGACGAGCACTGTGCCCCGCAGGTGAACGGCGAGCACCGCGTCGAGGTCGTCGACGGCCAGCTTGTGCAGGGTCGCGTCCCGCAGGATACCGGCGTTGTTCACCACGATGTCGAGGCGACCGAAACGTTCCACCGCTGCAGCGACGATGGCCCGCGCCCCCACCGGGTCGGCGACGGAGTCCCGATTCGCGACTGCCCGCCCGCCGGCGGCCTCGATCTCGACGACGACCGCATCCGCCGCCCGCTGCCCTGCCTCACTGCCGTCCCGCGCGACCCCGAGGTCGTTGACCACCACGTCAGCTCCGCGGGCAGCCAAGGCCAAGGCGTGGCTTCGCCCCAACCCCCCACCTGCACCCGTCACCACGGCCACCCGGCCAGCGAGATCGATGGTGGTCGTCACGGCGGTTCCTCCAGCGGCCATCTGAGCGGTCTTGTACTTGGGCTCCGCAGCGCGTCGATCTCCTCACGGATCACCCTTCCCCGCCCCACGTCGGCGCGTCGCCGGACGCGTCACTACTTATATCCGATATATGATCTACTTGCATCACCCGCCAGAGCGGGTGGCGGGGCTGGGTCGATCACATGGGCGGTGGCAGGGCGCGGAGTCGTCCGAGGTGTCCTCGAACACGTGCTGCCAGGGCCAGCGTGCGGGCAGGTGCAGCGTCCATCGCCGTGCGGTTCGGGTGAGCCGGCCGGGGATGGCGAGCAGGCGCCGCCGGAGGGTCTTCGCTTTGGCGAGCGAGGCCGTGGCGGGGGCGCCGAGCAGTTGGGTGGGGACGGCGGGCTGACCGGAAATGATGGATCTCCCGGTGAAGTCCGAAGGGCAGTGGGCACGGAAGCTCTCTTGCAACGTGAAGGTGCGATGTCATCAGCCGCCCCACCTTGCGTCCGGATCGAGCTATCGCGGTTCGCGACTAACCGTCGTCCCAGCTCAAGGCACCGGACGGACAGCTCTCGACCGCGTCGGACACCTGCCCGCCCTCGAGGTCACCGATCACCTCAACGAACCCGTCGTCGTTGACTTCGAACGCATCAGGCGCCACGGCCTCGCACTGGCCTGCGCCGATGCACCGGTCACGGTCTACCTTCGGCTTCATCATGGCTCTCCTCATCCCGCCGCTGCGGTCGACCGGGCCGAGAGCGCGAGGTCTTTGACCACTGCGAGGTCGCGCGCGAGTCCCGTCGTGTCGAGCGGCTGCTCACGCTGTTGCCGTCCGACCAGCACGTCGAGCAGCAACCGACCGAACAGCGCGGCATCGCGCCGATGCAAGCCGGCGGCGAGGAGCACGCCGACGGCGTAGCGCTCGCGTCGCTCGTCCACGGCGGCGACCGCGGCAGCGACCTCCGGGTTGCTTCGTGCCCAGCCACGTAGCGCTGCCTCGGCCGCATGATCGAGCCGGCTCGACGTCTCGATGGCCAGCTCGAGCTGCCGAGGCAACTCGGACTCCCGTTCGAACCGGTTGGCGAGCTCCTCGTTGTAGTTGGTGAACCATCTCATCAACGCGGTCACGAACTCCGACATGCTCCGGAAGTGGTGGTAGAAGGATCCCTTCGTGACCTCCAGTTGCTCGCACACCACCGCGATGGTCAGGTGCTCCGGACCACGGTCGCCGAGTACGCGCATCGCGGCGGCGAAGTACTCGAGTTCCGTTATCGGCTGGCGCATGGGGGGTCCCGTTCGGTCAGGTCAGCCGCTCAAGTCCGCGGGAGCGCGATCGAGGTAGCTCTCGCGAACCAGCCGCTTGATCAGCTTGCCCGTCGCCGTGCGCGGAAGCTCGTTTCGGAAGTCGACCGATCTTGGGCACTTGATCGACGACAACCGCTCCTTGCAGTAGTCGATCAACTCCTGCGCGAGCGCGGGACCGGTCTCCACCCCGTCGCGAGCCTGGACGACAGCCTTGACCTCTTCCCCGAACTCCTCGTTGGGGATCCCGAATACCGCGACGTCCACCACATCGGGGTGCATCGTGAGGACGTTCTCGGCCTCCTGGGGGTAGACGTTCACCCCGCCGCTGATGATCGTGTAAGCCTTCCGATCCGTCAGGAACAGGTACCCGTCGTCGTCGACGTAGCCGACGTCCCCCATCGTCGACCACCCATGCGAGTTGTACGCCTGAGCGGTCCTTTCCGGATCCTTGTGGTAGTCGAAGTCGGGGCCATCTGCGAAGTAGACGTTGCCGGCCTCGCCAGGGGGGAGCTCGTGGTCGTCATCGTCACAGATCTTCACCTCACCCAGCAGGCCCTTGCCGACGGATCCCGGGTGCTGCAGCCACTCCTGCGGCGTGATCGCGGTGATGCCGTTGCCTTCTGTACCTCCGTAGTACTCGTGGAGGATCTCTCCCCACCAGTCCATCATCTGCTGCTTGACCGGGATGGGGCAGGGCGCGGCAGCGTGGACCGCGAACCCGAGCGACGACACGTCGTACTTCGTGCGCACGCCCTCGGGCAGCTTCAGCATCCGCACGAACATGGTGGGGACGAACTGGGCGTGGGTGATGCGGTGCTTCTCGATCAGCGCGAGGCTCTGCTCGGTGTCCCACGACTCCATCATGACGATGGTGCCGCCGAGCCGGTTGACGCCGAGCATGAAACGCAGCGGCGCGGCGTGGTAGAGCGGAGCCGGCGAGAGGTAGACGGTTTCCTCGTCGAAGCCCCAGAGGATGTGCATGAGGCCCACGATCGGTGGGGGGTTGCCGGCTGGCTCGTACTCAAGATCCGGCTTGACGCCCTTCGGTGTCCCGGTGGTACCGGAGGAGTACAGCAGGTCGCCGCCCTCCACCTCCTCGGGGATCGGTTCCGCGTCCGTCGCCGCCATCCGCTCCTCGAGCGGTTGATGGCCTGCGACCTCCCCGTCGATCGACAGTCGCAGCTCGACCTTCGGCGTGCGATCAACGATGTTCTCGGCGATGTCGCTGAACCGGGCCGTGGTGACGTGCACCTTCGCATCACAGTCATCGACGATGTAGGCCACCTCGTCCGCCTGCAGGGCCGTCGAGATGGCGGTGTAGAAGAGGCCCGAGCGCTGCGCCGCCCAGACGACCTTGAGCGCGATCGGATGGTTCTCGAGTTGCATCGAGACCGTGTCACCCGGCCGCAGGCCAGCCTCGTGGAACACCTGAGCGATGCGGTTCGAGTCGTCGTCGAGCTCTCGGTAGGTGACGACGACGCCGCTGGGCTCCATGATGTAGGCCGGCTTGTCCGGGGTGATCTGTGCACGTTCTCCGGGGTACGTCATGACGGTTCTCCTGCGATCGAGGGAGTCCGAGGTGGGGCGTTCACTCGGTGGTCAGCACGACCTTGGTGGCTTCGCGCCTGTCGAACAGCTCGTAGGCCTTCGGCGCGTCCTCCAACGGCATCTCGTGGGACACGACGCGGCTGGGCGCGAGGCGCCCGGCGGCGACGAGGCGCGTCAGCGCTTCGGCGTGGGTGGGCGGTTCGCCGAGCACGGGGATCCAGGCGACGCTGCGCATGAACATCTCGCCGGCGCTCCAAGGCATCGGCTCGTCGACGAGGGTCCCCACCTGCACCACCGTGCCGGCCATCCGCGTCACACCGAGGGCGGTCTCCAAGGCTGCAGCGTTCCCGACCGCTTCGATGGTGACGTCGGCACCCTGGTTGTTGGTGTGGTCGAACACGCCGTCCCGCGGATCGACCTCGGCCGCGTTGACCGGGATGGCTCCGAGCTCCTCGGCCTGGCGGAGGCGCGTGGCATCCAGATCGACGGCGATGACCCGACTCGCACCGAACAGCGGAGCGCACATCACCAGGAGCTGACCGACGGGTCCGGCGCCCACCACGGTCACGGTGTTCCCACCGCGAACCCCCGCCCGCGTGAGCGCCGTCCAGGCGGTCGAGAGGATGTCGGTGAGCATCAGCATGTCGTTCGTGGCGACCCCGGCCGGCTGTTCGATCAGCGTGCGGTCCGCGAAGGGCACGCGGACGTACTCGGCCTGTCCTCCCTGGAGGTCACCGAAGGCCGGCCCCATCCCGAACATGCCGAAGTACGTGCAGGAGCGGGACTCCTGACGCTGACACCCGGCACAGGCCCCGCACCCGACCATCATGGAGGCGACGTAGCGTTCGCCGACCTCGATGTCGTGGACGCCGTCGCCGACGGCCTCCACGACCCCTGCGAACTCGTGGCCGAGCACGATGTCCGATTGCGCGGCGGGGATCCCGCCGTGCAGACAGTGCAGGTCGGTCCCACAGATCGCCGTGTTCGTGACCCGCAGGATCGCGTCCGTGGGATCAACGATCTCGGGCATGGGCAGCTCGTCGACCCGAACGTCGCCGGGTCCGTGCAACATGACGGCCTTCATCACCGCGTCACGTTCAGGAGGTCGTCACGACCGTCCTCGCGGAGGATCTCCTCGTACTGGGCGAAGAGCGGCTTCGCCAGGGGCAGGAGCTTGAGCAGCTCGGTGACCGGACCCTTCGTGCGGATCTTCCCCTTGGTCATGGCCACCGTGAAGTTCAGCTTCCCGAGCCAGAACTTGTGGCCGTCGTCGGCGGTCATGGCCAGCGCCACGTCCCACGGGTACTCGTCCGCCGCCTCACCCACCAGCACCTGGGACGACCCCATGTCGACCATCATGACGGTGTCCGGATCCGTGTAGTCGACCCGCATCTTGAGCGCGGCCTTCTTGAGTTTCGGGCCGACCGCGGGGTGCTCCATGGACCGCCGGAAGATCTCGGCGATGTAGGTGTCGACCTCTTCTTCGTTCTTCAGGTAGGACATCGGCTTCTCCTGTTTCGTGGGGCCGGTCAGGCGTTGAGGCGGTCAGCGGGGGTGAACTCGATCGGCATGTGCTCGATGCCGTTCATCCAGTTCGATCGCAGGCGCGTGACCGCCCCCGCGTTGGTGGCATCCGGGATCCGGTCGAGGAGCGTCTCGAACATCACCCGCAGCTGCATCCGCGCCAGCGGTGCGCCGAGGCAGAAGTGCGGGCCCCCGCCACCGAAGGCGTACTGGTTGCTGAAGCTCCGGTGGATGTCGAAGGTGTGCGGCTCGGGGAACTCCGACTCGTCGCGGTTGGCCGAGCAGTAGTAGATGGCGACCGCGTCCCCCTTACGCAAGGTCTTGTCGTGCAGTTCGATGTCCCGCATCGGGGTCCGCCGGAAGTAGTTGACGACGCTCCCCCACCGCAGGATCTCCTCTACGGCGTTGCCCATGAGCGCCGGGTCCATGATCAGCTCCTGACGCTGATCGGGATGGTCCATCAACGCCTGCATGCCGTGGGAGGTGGTGTGACGGGTCGTCTCGTTACCGGCGACCGCCAGCAGCTGGAAGAAGTTCGCGATCTCGATCTCGGAGAGGGGCTCCTCGCCACCGGACTCCGGTTGAGCGAGCACCGAGATGAGGTCGTCCTGCGGCTCGGCGAGTCGCTTCTCGGCGAGCTCGATGGCGTAGATGTAGGACTCCTCGAAGGCGATCAGACCGTCATCGATGTCCGCGCGCACCGACGGGTCGTCGAAGGAGCTGATCTTGTTGGCCCAGGCGAAGACCTGCTCACGGTCCTCGTGCGGCACGCCCATGAGCTCACAGATCATGGCGAGGGGGAGCTGCGCGGCGACGTCGATCGAGAAGTCGCAAGAGCCGCGTTCGATGACCTCGTCGACCACGTCGCTCGTGATCTGCCGGATCCGCGGCTCGAGGTCACGGATCGTCTTGGGCGTGAACCGGCGGGCGATGGCCCGACGCAGACGGGTGTGGTCCGGCGGGTCCATTACGAGCAGGGACTGACGGAAGAAGTCCAGGGGCAGAACGGTGTCCTCCTCTAGGAAGACACCCTTCTCGTAGCTCGAGAAGGTCTTGGTGTCCTTGGAGATGGCCGCGACGTCCTCAGCCCGGCTGATCACCCAGAACCCCTCGGTCTCCGGGTGGGGGTGGTGATGCACGGGCTCCTCGCGACGGAGCCAGTCGAACAATCCGTGCGGAACACCGTCTGCGAAGCTGTCCGGGTCGACGAGGTCGACGTCGGGCATGGTCGTGGGCATCATGGGCTCATCCTCGATGCGTCGGGTCGGGGCGCCAAGGGTGCGACGCCGGGCCACATCCGGTTCACCCGGACATCATCATCCCGAACAGGCGTTGCTCCGGGCGCGCCTGGCTGACGTGGATCGCCTTGGTCTCGCAGAACTCCTCGAGCCCCTGCCGTCCGTGCTCGCGGCCCAACCCCGACTGCTTGTAGCCACCGAACGGAGCGTCCATGACTCCGAGGTGCCAGTCGTTGACCCACAGCGTCCCGGCCCTCACTCGGCGGGCGACCTCGACGGCGGCAGTCACATCCTCAGAGAAGACGCCACCCGCTAGCCCGTACGGTGAGTCGTTGGCGATCGCGATGGCGTCGTCGACCTTGCGGTAGGGGATGACGCACAGGACCGGGCCGAAGATCTCCTCCTGGGCGACTCGCATAGAGTTGTCCACGCCCGCCAGGACCGTGGGCTCGTAGAAGTAGCCACCGGCGTCGAGGTGCGGCGGTCGCCTGCCTCCCGCGACGACCTTCGCGCCTTCCTCGCACCCCAGGTCGACGTAGCCTGCGACACGGTCGAGTTGCGCCTGGCTGATCAACGGACCGAGGTCGGTGTCCCAGTCCTCGGCGGAGCCGATCACCACCGACCCCAACCGGTCGCGCAGGCGCTCGACGACCTCGTCGTGCAGGTGCTCGGGTACCAGCAGGCGGGTGCCCGACTCGCAGAACTGCCCCGAGTGGAACGTGAAACCGAAGATGGAGCCGTCGATGGCGACATCGAGGTCGGCGTCGTCCAGCAGGATGTTCGCGGACTTGCCCCCGAGCTCGAGCGTCACCTTCTTGACGTTGCTGGCCGCCAACTGCATGACTCGCTTGCCGACCGGCGTCGAACCCGTGAACGAGATCTTGTCCACGTCCGGACTGGACGCGAGCGCCTCGCCCGGGACAGCGTCACCCAGGACCAAGTTGAACACCCCGGGCGGCAGACCGCACGCGTCGAAGGCCCCGGCCAACACCTGCACGCTCATCGGGGTCGCCGGGGCCGGCTTCAGCACGACGGTGTTGCCCATGGCCAGCGCCGGCGCCACCTTCCAGATCGCCATGAGCAGGGGCACGTTCCAAGGGACGATGCCGGCGCAGACACCGAGCGGCTCACGAACCACCCATTTGGGCGCGAAGTAGGGATTCTCGGTCGGAGGGAGCGCCTCCTGCATCGGGGTCAGTGCCGCCTCGGCGTAGTGGTCGAAGTTCGACAGCGCGATACCGACGTGAACGATGGAGCCCGTGCGCTTGGTCGCACCGGCGTTCGCGGCCTCGATGTCGACGAGGTCGTCGGTGCGCTCCATCAGGTGATCGACCACATCCTTGAGCACCTCACACCGCTCTTCGGGCGTCCACCGCGACCACGGGCCGTCATCGAAGGCACGGCGGGCCGCCGCGACGGCCCGTTCCGTCAGGGCGACGTCGGCCTCGCACGACTCGCCGTTCGGCTCGCCGGTCGAGGGGTTGATCAGGGTGCGCCGCTCGCCGGTCTCCACCCACTCACCGTCGATGTAGTTGCGACTGATCTCAGGCAGAACGGCGTCGCTCATGTACCTCGGCTCCCAGGTCGTTGGCGGTGCAGTGACTCCGGCGGCACCCTAACTTGATGATATATATCTGTCCATACTTCAAGGTATGGCGGGCCAGGCCGAGCGGTCAGCGGATGTCACCAGCAGGGAACGCGCGCCCGAACTGCACGGCGGGCCGCCCCGCAGCACGCAGCACGTCCGTCGGGAGACCACTCCGCGTTCCGCTTCACCGGAGACGCGGCAGCGGCGGCGAACACCGTGCCCGCGACACCAGCGGCCACCGCGCCGCGCAGCAGCACGCCGTCGCGATCGCCGCGGCGTGCGGCCTCCGAGTCCACCAACCCCCCGCGCAGCAACCGATCGGTGAACCTCAGACCGACCCACCCGAGCAGCAGGAGCACGGCCCCGGTCACCAGCAGCAGCCTCATGGCTGGTCGGTCGCCCTGCCGTCGGGAGCCAGGTCCGTGCCTGGAGGGCGTTGGTCCGCCCCGGGGATGCGATCCGGCGCCTCGGGACGGTACGCATCGGCGTACCGGATATCGGTCATCTCGAACCGCTCCTCGAGCCAGGCCCTCCACCGTGCCAAGGAGCGCTCGAGCGCGATCCGGTCCGCGAGCGTGGGACCCAGGTCCTCGAAGGTCGCCTCGGCTGCCGGCCGGACCTCCTCGACCCGTCCGACGTGCCAGCCGAGATCGGTGCGGACCGGGCCGAAGAGTTCCCCCTCAGCCGTCTCGAACGCAACTTCGGCGAAGCGCTCGTCGAGATCCTCGCGCGTCAGCGCTCCGAGCCGCCCCTCGTCCTCTCGGGTGCTGCCGTCCAACGACCGCTCGACGACGACCTCGCCGAAAGCCCTCCCGTCCTCAAGCTCCCGGCGTGCGGAGCTCGCCTCATCCTCCGTGGCGACGACGAGGTGCCGCAGCTCGCGCACCTCGGGGAGCATCCGCTCCGCTCCGGTCAGGTCGCCGTAGGCAGCTCGTGCGTCGGCGTCCGTGACCTCAACGCCTGCGGTCAGCTCGAGGAAGAGGATCTGGTTCGTGAGCTGGCGTTGGACCTCCCGACGCACCTCGGCTTCGGATACCCCCCTGTCCGCGAGCGCCCTCGTGAACCCGTCCCGACCGTCCTCGGGATAACGCTGCGCCACGACATCGGCCAACGTCCGCTCCACCACCTCTTCTCCGGGTTCGATCCCGCGCTCGTCGGCTGCCTGCTCCAGCAGGGTCGCCACCGCCAGCGACGCTGCGATGTCGCGACCGAACCGGTCCTGCCCAGGGCCGTCCGAGGGCCGCTCGATGCCGTACACCGCCTCCACCACCTCGATGCGTCGGTCGAGCTCGTCGATCGTGACCTGCTCGCCCCCCACGACGACCGCGATACCGGTGGGGACGGGCGACGCACGACCGAGGAAGAACGCCAGCACCGCACCGGCCAGCGCGACGATGACGCCGATTCCCATGCACGACCTGGCGGTCACGACGGCACCCCCTCGAACGGCCGATCAGCACTGGCGCGGGACTCCGCTTCCGATGCCGGCTCCTCGGGGAGGATCCCCCACTCGAGCACTCGCGCACTGGCGTACGCGAGGGAGACGGCCGCAGCGAGCACCATCCCGAGCTGTCGAAGCACCGTCAGCTGCGACGCCAGCAGCGTGAGGAACACCGAGATCGAGGTGATCGCGGCCGCCTCGACGGAGCCGAACCGTCGACCTCGCGACGAGCGCACGCGGGTCCCGACGACGGCGTACTCACCGCCGACGGCCGCGACCAACCCGCCGAGCACGACGGTGATCGGGGAGAGCGGGATCCCGACCGCCCGGAGCGCGACGAGCAGCCAACCGAACGCCACCAGGCACACGAGACCCGCCAGGATCGTGCGCCGACGGTGGCGGAGCGCCACCGCGAACACCGAGACGGCCGCGAGGATCCCCGCGAGGTTGGCGAGGATGCGGCGATCACCGATGACCTCCGCGCTGCGCGCGGCGACGACCGGAAGGCCGGTCACCTCCACCTCGGCGTTATCAGGAGGGCGCGGCAAGCGTGCACGAAGGTCGCTGAACAGCTGCTGCTGTTCGGTCAAGTCGCCCAACCGGAGCCCGAACTGCGCGACGGCGGACCTTCCGTCGGCAGAGATGACGGCGTGCACGAGGTAGTTGGGAAGCACGTCGATGCCAGCAACCACCTGCTCCGGTGTCGGGTCCTGACCGAGGAAACGCAAGACCCGGCCCGGTGTCACGATCGGACGGAGCCGGTCCCCGAACTCCGCTGCCACGACCGCGTCGACCTGCCGGAACCACGCGTAGATTTCCGGCGTGCGGAGGTCCTCCGCGTCGATCCGCACCGACACCTCACCGGAGGCGCCGAGGATCCGCTCCGCCTCGGAGAGGATCTCCGTCGCCGGGAGCCCGGCGGCCAACGCCTGTGGCCGGCCCTCCATGGGGGCCGACGGAAGCAGGGCCCAACCCAGCGCGCCGACCGCCAGGACAGCACCGAGCACGAGCGCGGAGAGCGTCGACCGAGGCCGGAGCCGCACCTGGGCGCCCGCCGAGAGCCCGCGGTCCCCCAGATCGGTCACGGCCCCCGACGACACCACCTGCCCCGGGTCTCCAGACCGAGCGGCGTACAGTCCGATCGCCGCGGCGACGAGCACGCCGACTGACAACGTCAGCCCCAACGAGCGCACGAAGGGCACCGGCGAGAACGCGAGGGTGGCGAACGCAGCTGCGCTCGCACCGGCGGCGGTGATCAGCACGCGCGGCGAGCCTCGACGGGCGGCGTAGATCGCCAGGTCCGGCGCGACCCCGAACATGATGGGCAAGAACGCCAGAGCACCGATCGACAACGGGACGCCTGCCCAGCCGATCGCCGCGGCCGTCACCGCGGTCGCTACGACCGCCACGCCGAGTGGAACGAACCTCCGCCGCCAGGGGACGCGGTACCCGACCGCGAGCCCCCCCGCCATCGCCAGCAGACCGAGCCCAACCGCACGAGGAAGCTCCCGACGCACCTGCTCGGCCAACGCGGCCGTCACGACCGGCGCGCCCGTGACCCGACCGCTCCAGCCGTCGACGTTCCGGACCGTCTCGTCGACCATCGCGGTGACCTGCTCCACCAGTTCGGCCACCTCCGCCTGATCGAGTCCAGGGGCCGGGCGAACCAGGATGCTGGCGTGATGGGGACTCGGGAGGAGCCACCGGAAGTCGGGACGAACCTGCCCAGTGTCGCCGAACACCACCGCCCGGACGAACGCCGGGTTCCGCAACGTCGGAAGTCCCGCGTCCAGCCCTCCGGCGAGCAGTCGCAGGTAACGTTGGTCGAAGGCGACCACAGACGCCTCGGCGGCCCGCTCGGCCGCGGCCTCGTTCCCGCCGGACTCGAGCACCTCCTGACGGGCCATCTCACGGAGTCCGTCACGGCGACCACTGATCTCCGCCAACAGTTCCTGGGCCCGCTGCGCTCCCTGGTTGACGGTGGTCGCCGGTCCGTAGACCGTCCGAACGGCCTCGAGGCCGGCCAAGCGCCCTTCGAGGTTGATGGTGGCGACCAGGTCCTGGTCGAGCAGCGCCCCGGGTTCATCCGTCTCGATCAGGACCACCAGGGGGTCGGAGCCGAACGCCTCTCCGGTCCGCTCCCAACCCCTGAGGTCGGGAGCTTCGGCTGGGACGAAGCTGTCCAGAGAGGTATCGACCTCGACGCGGGCCACGCCGCCGGCGACCGCCGCCACGGCGCTGAACGCCCCGAGCCACCTGCCGAGTCGCCGCAACACCTTGGCCCCCCCACGATCACGCATCGTCGTCGACCGGGTCCTTCTCGACCCTCGGGTAGCTGCCGCGGAAAGGGGCCCCGGTGCCGACGCTGCCTGGATCGGGGTAGGCGTTCGAGCGGTCGAACACATCCACGGGGATGGGGTAGCCGCGGAAGCTCAGTTCGTTCACGAGGCCGCTGACCCTGCCGTACGCGCCCTGTTCGTCCCACTGGACCACGTTGCCGAGGCCGGCGAAGAAGGCCGAGAGGTCCGGACCGTAGGGCTGCAGGTAGCCGAGCATCGGGTTGATGTCCGCCATGAGTTCACGCAGGACCGGGGTCATCCCGGATACGTCGATGGCCAGGCGCGGGACCCGCTCGAGCGTCGGCGGAGCCGCGTCCAACACCCCGTCGAACTCCGGGAGCAGGGCGTGTACGTCCCGCAGCGTCGGTTGAAGCGCGACCAGGGCCCGGTTGAGTCCCGGCGCGGCCGCGTCGAGGTCCGCCACGACCGGCTGTAGCGCCGTCGTCAGCTCCTCGAGGCGCTGTGTCCCGTCGCTCGCGGCCGTCAGAACGTCGGGGAGCTGCTCGACGGTCCGCGTGATCGCCCCCTCTTGCGCCGCCGCCGCCTCAGCGACCGTGTGTGCCTGCGTCACCAGCTCGGCGATACGTCCCTCGCCATGGTCGAGCGCAGCGAGTAAGGAGACGGTGTCCCGCGTCAAGCGCTGGAGGTCCTCCGACTGCGCCGCGAGGATGTCGAGGGCATCTGCGCCGTCCCGGCCGAGATCCGCGAGCCCGATCAGGAGCTGCTCGACCTCCTGCGACGACCCGTCGGTCACCTCGCCGAGCGACCTCAGGCCGCCGGACAACGCCGCACGCGTCGGCTCGTCCAGCGTGGCGAGCACGTCGTCGAGGCTGACCGCCGGCAGCGTGCGATCCGGGGGCAGGACGCCGCCGTGCTCGATCGCGGCACCGTCCCCGTCGACGAGCTGGACGTAGGTCTCGCCGATGAGCGTCTTGGGGCGCAGCTGGGCGGTAGCCCCGTCGTGTAGCGGGCCGTGCCGATCCTCCAGCCGCAACGTCACCCGCGAGGTGCCGGACTCGCCGGGATCGATCGACGCCACGGTGCCGACCGTGACGCCGGCGAGGCGAACGTCACCATCGGGAACGAGGTTGTCGATGCGCTCGACCCCGATCTCGATCACGTACCCGTCCGACATCCACGGCAGCCGGCCGCCCATCTGGCTCCACAACCAGAGGAAGGTGGCCACCATGGCCGTCGCGAACACCGTGACGAGCGCCGTCCGAAGCGCTGGCCGGGCCGAACCGGGGATCGTGAGGTTCATCCGCGCTCCTCCGTCCCGACCGGCAGCTCGGCCAACAGCCGGTCGATCTCGGGAACACCGGTGGACACCGAGCTGAGGTCGATGGCGACCAGACCCCGGAAGATGGGCCCGTGGGCGTCTTGGGTGCTCGTCAGGGATTGGGTGTTGTAGATGAACGGCAGGAACTCGCCCATGCGTGCGGCGGCCGTGGCCGTGAGCGGATCGAGTTGCGGGGAGATCCGACTCAGGTCCTCGACGCCAGTGCGGACGTCGTCGGCGAGCGGGCGCAGATCGGAGAGCAACGGCCGCGCCTGATCGACCACCGGACCGAGCAGGTCCACCGTGCGATCCGCGCGCTCGATGAGGGTGTCCACCTGCTCGAGCGTCCCAGGGAGCCGGTCGGTCGCCTCGGCGACGTCACGGAGCGTGGGGTCGAGCGCATCGGTCAGGTCGCTCACGCTCGTGGCACCGCGCTGGAGCGCGTCGCTGACCCCCGGGAGTTGCTCGAGGGTCGCGCGGAGATCGTCGTCGCTGGACGCCAGCGTGCGCATCGTCTGCTCGGCCGATCGGATGAGGCGACCGAGACGCTCCTCGTCGCCCCCGATCGCGGTCCCCACGTCCCCGAGGTCGGTGATCAGGGATCGCAACAGGTCGCTGCGACGGTCCAGTGCCGCCACCACCGGCTCCAGTCCCTCCACGGTCGACGCCGCGCGATCGATGCCCTCCGGCAGTTCGGCACCGGCATCCGCCAGCGCGATATCCGCCTCGGCCAACAACGTCCGGAGGGCCGTTCGCACGTCCGCGTCGAGGTGCGTCAGGGGTTCCTCGATCTGGATCGGGCGGGCGGAGCGACCGATCGGTAGCGCTTCACCCGCGGCTAGCGTCCCCGCCGCAGAGTTTCCGGGATCGAGCTCCACGTACATCTCGTTGAGGGGGCTCTTGGGTCGCAGCACGACGCGGGCGTCGCGATGCACGGGGCCCTGCTCGGCGTCGAGCGACAGGGTCAGCACGGCCCGCCCGCGCTCGTCGACCGTCGCGTCGGTGATCCATCCGCTCGGCACACCGGCGATACGGACCTCTTGACCTTGGCCGGGCGCGATGCCGGGGGTCTCGGCGAAGGTCGCCTGGAAGACGTAGCGGTCCTGCCACGGCCAGATCACCTGCTGGCTGCTCAAGATGCTCGTCAACGTCACGAGCCCGAGCAGCGCGGCGCCAACGATCACTGCGACGTTGCGGCCGAAGCCCGGCACGGCTGCGAGCCTCGAGCGCGCGGCGGAGAGGGCCTTCATCGCTGCCTCCCAAGGGTCGTGTCCTCGGGGCGGGGGTCGACGTCGCCCGAGAGTGCGCTCCCGCCGACCGGCGGAAGGGTCCCGAACCCGATCCCGAGCTGGAACGACAGGGCAGCACCGAAGCCATCGTTGTACTTTGCCGTGCCCGCCATCCCCGCCAGCAGGTAGCCGATCTCCTCGTAGAGGACCGACGGCTCCCCGCGGTAGTTCGAGATCAGGGCCGGGACGAGATCGTCCTCGAGGCGTGCGAGGACGGGGCCTCGGACATCGTGTACGACACGACCCAGATCCCTGATCGTCGGGTCGAGGTCCCCGACGACCGGGCGGGCGTCGCGGACCGTTGGGGCTAGGTCGGCAACCAGCGGTCTCGCGTCGGCGAGCACCGGTGTCGTGCGCTCCAACACCTCCCTCAGCTGTGTCACCGACGGACGTAGCGGCTCCGCCACCGTGCGGAGCTCCGCCATCGAGCCGTCGAGATCGCTCAACATCAGGCGCGTCGCGACCAACGTGTCGGGCAGGCCCTCCAGTGCCCGGGCCTGCGCCGCGGCCGTCTCCCCGAGCACGCGCGCGGTTCGTCCCGTCGCGCCTACGGTGTCCTCGAGGAGCTGCGGATCGTCGGTCAGCGTCGCCGCGATCGCCCCGAACTCGGCGACGAGCCGCTCAAGGTCGCTGCCGCCCTCGCCAAGTAGGGCATCGAAGGCCGAGGCTGTTGGGCGCAAGGTGTCCGGTGCGGCCGTCACGAGTCGATCCAACGCTTCGGCACCGCCGGACCGCATCGCCTCATCGAGCTCGCGCGCGCTGGTTCCGGCACCGTCGAGCGCATCCGGCTGCAGCGTCGCCAGCACGTGATCGAGCTCGACCGGCGTGCTGGTGCGCTCGACCGGGATGGCGCCCTCGAACGCCCCACCCTCACCTCCACGCGAGAGCGCGACGTAGACGTTGCCACCCAGCAGCGTCACGGGACGCACCGCAGCTGTCGGCTCGGTTCCGAGCAGGTCTCGGGTGCCGGCATCGACCGCGAGCGTCACCTCGACGGCATCCTCACCCCGGACCACGTCGGTGACGACGCCGACCTCGACTCCCGCGACCTTCACCGACGTCGAGTACGGGGCCAGGTTGTGGTCGCGGTCCAGGTGCACGCGGACGTCCTCGGTCGAGGACAGCCGCGTGGCCAGCTCCGGCCGGTTGAACAGCGCGACGCCAGCGATCAGTACCAGGACCACGCCAGCGACGCCGACCCGTCGGGCGTTGTCCAGCAGCAGGCTCGAGAGGCGCGTCATGATCGGCACTCCGCATCGGCGCGTTGGTCGTACGTCGCCCCTGGCGCCGGGTAGGGGTCGGAGCAGATGTAGAGCTCCTGCATCGGCGCGAGGAACACGTCGGTGCCCAACAGCCCAGAGAGGATCTCGGGCGTGGCAACCCCTTGGATGCGCGCGTAGTTGCCGGTCTCGTCGCCATGCGCCAGGGCCGCGGCCAGGTTCGTGAACCAGCGTGGGATGTCGTCGGCGTACGGCCCGAGGTGTTCGATCGGTGGACGCCCGTCCCGCAGTGCGCGCTCGATGCGAGGCGCAAGCGGCCGCAGGTCCTCGACGGCCGGGAGCAGGTGACGAACGGCCTTCTCGGCCGGGGGGGTCACGCGATCCAGACGGGTGAAGGTGTCGGGGGCGTCGCGTAGCACCGATCGGAGATCCGGCGTGGCGGTGCCGAGCGCGCGGCTCCCGGTGCGGAGTTCGGTCAGTGCGTCGTCGCCAGCGACGGCGAGCGTCTCGAGGTCGGCCAACGCCGATCGCGCGTGGTCCACGGTGCGGGGGAGCTGCTCGAGCGCCACATCCAGAGGCGCGCCGCCGTCGGTCGCCAAGGACCGCAGGACACGCTCCGCGTCGACCACCAAAGCGTTCAGCTCGGGCTCCCGACCCTCGAACCGCCCGACCAGCAGGCCCGCGGCGTCCAGCAGCGCGGCGAGGTCCGCCTCGTCCGCGGCGAGCGTCTCGGAGACCGTCCCAACGTCGTCGAGGAGGGACGGTCCGGCCCCGAGCAGGTCATTGAGGTCAGGGCCGCGCCCCACCGTGCCGGCACCGAGCTCCCGGAGCGTGCTGCCGAGGGCATCGCGGGTCTCGGTGTCGAGTGCGCTCAACGCAGTGTCCAGTTCGGTGACGGTGGCGACCTGCTCGGCGGGGAGCACGTCGTCGCCGAGCAGCCCTGCCTCGGACGTCCCCGAACGCAGATCGAGGATCTTCTGCCCCAGCGGCGAGCGGTTGCGGATCGCCGCCGTGGTGTCCCGGTACAGCTCGACGTCCGGGTCGAGCTGGAGCCTCACGAGCGCTCGTCCGTCGGCGTACTCGACGCCGCGCACCTGACCGACGCGTACGCCGTCGAGGTTGACCTGACTGCCCTCGCGGAGGTTGTCGAGCTGATCGGCGGCGACCATCGCGGTCGTGAAGGACTGGCCGGGCAGCCCGAGGTGCGACCGGAACGCGACCAGAACCAGCGCCACGGCCACGGCGATCACGCCTAGCCCGAGCCACAGGGAGCGAACGGGGATACCGCGAGGGAACATCAGGACCTCCTGCCCAGTAGGACCGCCAGGAGATCTCGCTCCTGCTCCTCGTCCAGACCGGTGACCGAGGAAGGGTCCGACGCGGGGACGTCGCCGGCACCCGTGAGCCGTGCACTCACCCCTCCGAGCACCTGCGGCAACTGCTCTAGGAGCTCGAGGTTGGATCGTGGCTCGGGCGGGCTGTCGTCGGACGTACCGTCCTCCTCGACCCGCGGGGGGCGCCCCTCACCGCCGGCCGGCAAGCCGACGATGCCCGGAACCGACGTCGGCCCGATGGTCGCGATCCCACGGAAGTAGTGGCTGACACCGTCCGAGCCGTTGGTCACCAGCGCCCAGTTGCGGAACATGTCCCACACGTCTTCACGTTCGCGCGTGAGCGACGCGACGATCGGCTCCGCCGATGCGGTCACGGCGGTGAGGTCGTCGCCTGCCGGCTCCAGCGCGGCCACGATCGGACGGAGCTCGCCGAGGAGCTCCTCGGCGTGGTCGAGGACCGGGTCCAACCCGGCGAGCGTCGGTGACGCCTCGGCCGCGAAACGGGAGAGCTCGTCGGAGATCGTCGCGAGGTCCTGGGTGACCGGCCGCACGTCCTCCAGCGTCCGAGAGGCGCTGGTCGACAGGTCCGCGAGGGCAGCCAGGGACGTGCGCGCCGTCCTGAAGGTCGCGGGGAGACGCTCCAAGGTCGCCTGAAGCGCCTCCTGCCGCCGAGCGGTGAGCTCCAGCATCTCGGTGGCCGAGCCCACCAGGGCATCGAGCTGTTCACCGCGGCCGGTCGCTGCGGATTCGACCACGGGTGCTGTCACCGCGATCAGCTCCTCGATGACGTCGCTCTGTTCGTCGAGGATGGCCACGAGGTCGTCGGTCCGTTCCAACGACGGTGTCAACAGCTCGATGACCGCAGCGGCATCCTCGCCCCGTCCACCGAGGCCACCACCCAGCGCGCTGACGATGCTGGCTGCGGCCGCGGCGGTCGGGTCATCGAGGGTGTTCAGGACGTGGTCGAGGTCGACCGCGCTCCCGGAGCGCTCGACCCCGAACCTCGCGCCGGGCTCGACGACGTCGCCTTCGGAGCCGGGATCGACGTCGAGGTAACGCTCGCCGAGCAGCGAGACCGGTCGGATCTCGAAGGATGCGTCCTCGCGCAGCGGAAGGAACGCGGGACGGAGGCCGATCGTGACGACGGCTCGTCCGTCGAGGACATCGAGCCGACGGACGGTGCCGGCTCGAACCCCGGCCACCTTGACGTCGGATCCCTCCAGGATCGCGCCCGCGTCCTCGAAGGCGACCTCGAACTGCTCGGTGCCACGATCGCGGTCGCCGCCCACGGCGCCCAGCGACAGGACGAGCAGGCCGACGAGGCCGAGCACGGCGACGAGGCCGATGCGGCGCTCGTCCTCGGAGGTCGGCCTCATCGGATCGGGCTCCCGCTCGCGTCGTGCCAGGGTTGCCCTTCGACCGCGCCCGGGGGCCGACGACCCTGGTCCGACGATCCGGGCAACGGGAGCCCGAGAGGCGTCTCGGTGAGGCTGCCGGACCCTTCGTTGAGCCACACCCGGGCGTAGCGACCGTTCGCGTCGTACTGGTGGTAGAAGGAGGCCCAGTTGCTCATGAATCCGACCAGCTCTGGGGTGTAGGGGCGGAGGAAGTCGACCGCGGGAACCAACAGTTCGAGCTGCTCGGTGAGTCGCGGAGCGGTGGCTGCCACCCCGTCGAGGAGGCCGGGGGCCGTGCCCAGGAGCTCCCGGGCGCTCGGAGCCAGCTCGCGAAGCTCGTGGGCGACGGGACGCAGATCGCGCAGCACAGGGTCGAGTTCCGCCGCCACGTCGGGCAGCTGGGTGGTGACGCCGCGCAGATCGCGAACCAGGGGCAGGGTCACGTCCACCGTGGGCGGCACGCTCTCCAGCGTCGTCCCGGCCGCCTGGAGCGTTCCGGGTAGCTCCTGCAGGGCCCGCGCGAGCTCCTGGTCACGTGCTGCGACCGCAGCCATCGACGCCTCGAGTCCGTCGATGACGGCCGCAAGATCGTCGTCGCGAGCGCTCAGCCGGCCTGCGAGCTCGCCGGTCTCGGTCACCAGGCGACGCAGCGCCGGACCATCACGTCCGATGGCAGCCAGGACGGCTCCGATCGCTTCCACGGCAGGTCCTGCCGTATCGATCGCCTGGGTCAGGTGCTGCTCGCGGCCCGACAGGACGTCGTCGACCTCGCGGATGAGGCTGCCGACGTCGGCGCGCACCTCCGGCGTCAAGGCGTTCAGCACCTCGTCGAGATCGACGCGCGGGAGGTTGCCCTCGATGACCGCACCGTCCGGCAGCTCGGGCTCCGAGAGCTCCGCCAGATCGAGCTCGAGGACGCGCTCCCCGAGCAGCGCGCGGTACTCGATCCGAGCCTGTGTTCCGGAGCGCAGCGGCGTGACCTCGTCGTCGAGAGTGACCCGGACGTGGGCCAGTCCATCGACCGCCCCGACGTCGCGGACCCGACCCACCTCAACCCCGTCGACCTGGACCCGCCCACCAGCGATCACGTTCGCTGCGTCGGGGAACACGAAGGTCGTGGTGTAGTCGTCGGACGATGCCAGCCCGAGGAGGACGAGCACGAGCCCCCCGAGGCACCCGGCGCCGAGCAGGAGACGGAACGAGCGGCGCACCATCAGTCCATCCCCAGCGGACCGGCCGAGTCTCCGGCGAGGAACTGTTGAACGAAGGGGTCCGAGCTGTCGAACGCCTCCTCGGTGGGCCCGTAGTGGATCGATCGACCCTGCCAGACCATGCCCACGTAGTTGGAGACCTTCCGGGCCGTCGGGATGTTGTGGGTGACCAGGATGTAGGTCCCACCGTGCTCGCGGTGCACCTCGAGGATGAGGTCGTTGAGCAGGCTCGTGCGGACGGGGTCCAGACCAGAGTCCGGCTCGTCGAACAGCAGGATCCGTGGGTTCAGTACCAGGGCACGCGCGAAGCCGGCGCGCTTGCGCATCCCGCCGGACAGCTCGCCGGGTAGGCGAGCCAACGCCGCCTCGAGGCCCACCTCGGTCAGACGCTGCGTGACGATCTCGTGGATCTCGTCCTCAGACTTGTCGGTGTGCATCCGCAGCGGGAACGCGACGTTGTCGTAGACGTTCAGGGAGCCGAACAGCGCACCGTCCTGGAAGAGGACGCCGAACTGTTCGCGCATGGTGTTCAGCTCGGCGTCCTTGAGCTGGGGCACGCTCTGTCCGAACACGCGCACGTCACCGCGGTCGGGATACATCAAGCCGACGAAGTGCTTGAGCAGCACGCTCTTCCCCGTGCCGGACGGGCCGAGGACGGTCGTGATCGCACCTTCGGTGAAATCCATGGTTAGACCACGCATGACGTGGTTGGACCCGAAGGCCTTGTAGCAATCCTCGACCTCGATGGCCGGCCGTCGATGTTCGGCCGGCGCCGGTGCCGTGACGGGTGACAGCGTGCGTTCCATCGGATGTCCCTCAGTTCGCGACGGGCGCGTTGGGGGCGCCACCCCAGAACAGCTGGGTCAGCAGCATCCCGGCGACGTGGATCAGCACCATGTTGAGCATCATCGAACGTGCCGTGGCCTGGCCGACCCCCACCGATCCACCGGACGCGGTGTAGCCGTAATAGGCGCCGACGAAGACGATGATGGTGCCGATGACCATCATCTTGGTCACCGAGTAGAAGAAGTCGGCGGGGTTCTGGAACAGCCAGAAGATGTAGTTGTACGCCCCTGCCGACACCTCACCGAACTGCACCACCACCACGAGGTACTCCGCGATATACATCATCCCGACCCCGGTGAAGTACAGGAAGGGCATCACCAACCACGCGGCGACGATCCGGGACGCCACCAGGTAGGAGCGCGACGACACACCCATGACCTCCAGCGCGTCGATCTCCTCGCTGATACGCATCGAGCCGAGCTCGGCGACCAGCCCGCAGCCGACCTTGGCCGCGAGGATGTAGCCCCACATGTAGGGCGCCATCTCCCGCAGACCGCACCACGCGGTGAACACCCCCGAGTAGTACGGCGCACCGATCTGGCGAAGCACGTAGTTGGCCTGGAGCGCGCACTGGGCGCCGATCACGAACTGCATCGCCCAGATGATCAGGCCCGAGCTGAGCGCGAGGACGGCGGCTTGACGCGCGACCTCGGCGGGGAACTTGCGCAGCCCAGGGATGGCACGGATCGTCAGGATCGCGAACGCCAGGATGGCGCCGGACACGTCCACGAACTGGCGGAGGGCCTGGCGCGCGAGATCGGTGCCGACGACCAGGTCCTGCTCACCGGTCGGCTTCTCGGCCGGGTCGAGCCGCTTGCCCGGCGGCAGCTCCATCAACGACACCGGCGCGCCTCCTTCTCGGGCGGACGACCTGACGACGCTCGCCTCACTTGAACACCTGGATCTCGGGGTTGAGGCCGAGCAGGATCGTCGTGAACACGTAGTTGAAGGCCCAGATCGAGGCGAAGGCGATGACGACGGCCTGGTTGACCGCCCGGCCAACGCCAGCCGGCCCGCCCTGGGCGGTCATCCCCTTGTAACAGCACACGATCCCGATGATCAGGCCGAACGCCATGGTCTTCACGAGGCTGCCGACCAGGTCGACCGTCGTCGCGTTGGCCCAGAAGCTGTCGATGAAGTGCGCCGGGCTCGCACCACCCACCCCGACCGCGGCGATGAAGCCACCCAGGACGCCGAACACGATGGCGACGAGGTCCAGCAGGCCGGTGATCACGAACAACGCGATCACCCGGGGCAGCACCAGCCGGCGCACGGGGTCGATGCCGAGCACCCGCAGCGCGTCGATCTCCTCACGGATCACCCGAGCACCAAGGTCGGCGGTCACCGCGGTGCCGACGATGCCGGCCACGACCATCGCGTTGATCCAGGGACCGAACTCGCGGATGGAGGCGACGACCCAGAGGGACCCGAGTCGCTCCGGGATGCCGAACAACAGGTAGAGGTTCAACCCGCCGAGCCCCACGCCGAGCCCGAACACCGTCGTCGCCACGATCATCGGGAACCAGCACAGTCGCAGGATGTCGGACATCCGGTCCTTGACCTCGGTCCAGTACCCGGTCGGCCGACGGACCACCGACCAGACGAGGACCAGCAGCAGCCAGACCATCTCACCGGCTTGCTCGGTTCCACGCCGCAGCGCGCCGGTGAAGGCGTCGGCGAGACGGGGGCCAGCTGGGGCGTCGAGGCGGCTCGGCGGCCGCCGCCCGACGGCGGACGCGCGGTCCTCCATCGCAGGCTCGATTCTCGCGTTCATGGCCACATCTCCCGCGTCACAGAGCCCACTCCCGACGGCCCCACTCCCGGGCCAGGCGTGGGCCGCGTGCAGCGACCGCTCACGTACCGACGACAACGCTACGGCCGAGCGATCCCGGCAGTTAGACCGAAGTGGCTAGTCCTGACCCCGTAGCTCAGCGGGGTCCGCCACCCCCCCGTTCGGGCGGACCCCAGCGTCGGTGGGAACCGCCACGCCCAACGCCACACCGGCGAGAACGGGCGCATGGCGGACCCACGATCGGCCGCCGAGACGCTGCGACTCGGCCCGCAGACTCGACAGCCCGAAGCCGCCTTCGCCGCGGGCGAGCTGGCCGCGGATGGCCACCGGGTCCCCGGAACCGTCGTCCGAGATCTCGACCGTCCACCAAGCCGAGCTGGCTCGGAGGTGGACCGAGAAGGCGGTCGCGTCGGCGTACTTCACGATGTTGGTCAGCCCCTCGCGCACCGTGCGAACCAGCAGAGCGCTCGCTTCGGCACTCGGCGTCGCCTGTTCCCCCTCGACATGCACTTCCCCGACCAGACCATGGTCGGACCGGAGTCGAGCGGCCAACTCGCGCACCTCGGTGAGCGGTGAACGTGGCGGAGCGACCCGCGCGTTCTCGTCCGGCTCGGTCATGGTGCGCAACGCTTCGTGCAGCGCCTCGACCGCGGTCTGCGCATCGTCGCGGATCGCGCCGAGAGCCTCGGATAGCGCGGGTGGCAGCTGCGGATCGGCGAGCAGGTTGTCGAGGCCGAGCCGGAGACCGAACAGCGATTGGGTGATGCTGTCGTGGAGGGATTCGGCGGCCCTGGTCCCGGCGACGAGCTGCGCCAGCCTGCGTGAGCGCTCGGCGAGGATGGCGTTCTGCATCGCCAACGCGGCGAGCCCGACGAAGCTCTCCAAGGCTTCGCGCTCCCCCGCTCTCAGCCGGAAGTGCCTCCCGCCGTCCTCCACGAAGGCGACCCCCATGGTCCCGAGGGTCTCCGAACGCAACGGGAGGACGACCAGGGTCCCGGTCGCACCGTGCTCCTCCAGCAGCCAGGTGATCTCGGGCAGCGTGTCCATCGGTTGGTCGCTGACGACGGTGCGTCCGTCGGCGATGACGCGCCGGACGAACGCGGTAACGGGGATGTCGATGGTCCGGACGTCCTTCGGGTCGACGCCGTGCCCGGCGAGGCCCACGAGCCGCTGGGTCTGGTCGTCGTAGGAGAGCACCACTGATCGCGCCCTCCCCGAGACCTCGCACATGCCGCGGACGACCCCCTCGAGCACCTCGCCGACCTCCAGCGGGGCCAGCAACGATCTGCCGATGATCGCGAGCTGATGCGCCGGGTCGCGCCGTCGCGGTGAAACGCGATGGCTGTCGACCGGGGCCCTGGTGGACCACGGCCACCAGCGGCGCCGCCCGAGCCTCGGCACAGCCATCACGACGATGGGGTGTCGACGAGCAGTCCCTGCCGCATCGCGACGGCCACCGCTTCGGTCCGTGTGTGCACTTCGAGCTTGCGCATCGCGTTGCCGAGGTACTCCTTGACGGTGTGGGCGCTCAGGTGGAGCTGGTCGCCGACCTCCCGGTTGTTCGCGCCCGTCGCGACCAGCCGGAGGACGGCGAGCTCCCGGGGAGTCAGGAGCTGGGCGGCGGCGGGTCGCAGAACGGCGGCCGCGACACGGTGGTCGATCAACACCGAACCGCGGGCAACGGCCTCGAGCTGCCGACAGAGCTCGTCGGCAGGTTGGTCCTTGAGGACGAAGCCCGTCGCCCCCGCTTCGAGTGCGCAGCGAGCTCCGGCTGCATCCTGGAAGCTGGTCAACACGCACACGCGCAGCACATCGTTGGCCGCGAGGAGATCCGGCACGAGGTCCAACCCTGAGGTCGCACCCAGCCGAACGTCGACCACGGCCAGATCGGGCGTGACCTGTCGCGCCATCCGGACCGCCTCGTCGGGATCACCCGTCGTCGCGACGACCTCGAACCCCGACCGTGAGAGCAGGCCGGACAGCCCCTCGATGACCACGGCGTGATCGTCGACGAGCAGGACCCGGATCGCGTTCGCGTCGGTCACGTGTCACCGCCTCTCGGGCGGTGATATCCGCGCACCGTCGACCCGGTGCGCGGTCCCGAGATCTGGACGGCCTGGCTGGTCATCGTCAGCCCAGGATCTCTCGGAGGCGAGTGACGTCGGCCTCGGCGCCCGCACGAGGTGACACGTTCAGGCCCGTCACGCCCGCGTCCGCGAAGGCCTGGACGCGTTCGCGGACCTCGTTCGGCGTACCTATCAGCGACGTGGCGGCGACCAGCTCGTCCGGAACGAGTGCGATCGCCTCGCCCTTGCGTCCCGCCAGGTAGTGGTCCTGGATCTCACGCGCAGCATCACCGAAACCGTAGCTGGCGACGAGGTCGTTGTAGAAGTTGCGCCCTCTGGCCCCCATCCCGCCCATGTACAGCGCGTACTTCGGCTTCTCTGCATCGAGGGCACGCTGCCGTTCCATATCGTCCTCAACGAACGCGAGACGCCCGCCGGCGACCACCTCGAGAGGGGCGAGGTCGGACGAGCGCGCAGCACGGCCTCCTCCCAACGGGGCGCCCCAGACCTCCTGCGCTCGCTCAGGTTGGAAGAAGAGCGGGAACCACCCGTCCGCCTCGGTCGCCGCCAGCCTGACGCTCGCCGGACCGAGCGCTGCGAGGAAGATCGGGACCTGATCGCGGACCGGGCGGGTCAGCATCTTCAACGGTTTGCCCAACCCGGTGCCGCGGTGAGGTGGCAGCGGGAGGGTGATCTCCTCGCCGTGGAACTCGATGACTTCGCGTCGCATCGCCCGTCGAACGACTGCGATGGTCTCGCGGGTCCGCGTCAGTGGTCGGTGGTAGGGGACGCCGTGCCAGCCCTCGATCACCTGCGGACCGGACGCCCCCAACCCGAGGACGAACCGTCCCCCGCAGACCGCGTCGAGGCCGGCTGCGACCTGGGCGATCGTGGTCGGCGTGCGCGAGAAGACGTTGAGGATGGAGCTGCCGAGCCGGACGTGATCCGTCCGTGCAGCGAGGAAGCCCAGCATGCTGACCGCGTCGAACCCGTAGGCCTCGGGGACCCAGAGATCGTCGACTCCCGCCTCGACCAAGCGCAGCGCCCGGTCGATGATCCCATCGACCGGCTGGTCGTACTCCAAGGTGTAGCCCACACGCATCGGTGCTCTCCGTTCGACGGTGGTCAGGTGGTGCTCGGCCGGACGCGTCTGGCGCGGGGCGAGTTGGTCGCACAGCTTGCAGTAGGAGGGGCAGCGAGAACCGGAAGGCACCGGGCCACGAGAGCGCGCCCGTGGAGCGCGCGTTCAGTAGGACTTCGGGAGGCCCAGGACACTGGTGGCGACGAAGTTCAGCACCATCTGGTCGCTGATGGGCGCGATTCGCCAGGTCCGCGTCAAGCCCCAGAGCGTCGCGAGCCCGTACTCGGTGGCCATCCCGTTCCCCCCGTGGGTCTGGATCGCGCGATCGAGCGCCTCCCCTGCGGCTTCGGCCGCGGCCATCTTGGCCAAGTTCGCCGCGGCGCCAGCCTCCACTGGATCACCGTCGGTGTCGTAGAGCCACGCCGCCTTCGCGACCAGCAGCCGGGCCTGCTCGACCGCGATGTGTGACCGCGCCAGCGGATGCGCGACGGCCTGGTGGGCGCCGATCGGACGACCCCACACCTCGCGCTCCTTGGCGTACCGGACGGCCTTCCCCAGCGCGTACCGTGCGATCCCGATGCACATCGCGGCGCCCATCACCCGCTCGGGGTTCAGGCCGGCGAACACCTGCTGCAGGCCCCTGCCCTCCTCTCCGACGAGACGTCCGGCGGGAACCAGGACCTCGTCGAACGACAGCGTGTACTGCCGTTCGGGCGAGTGCATCTGTATATCGATCTCCGCCGCGGCGAGGCCGTCGGCGTCGCTGTCGACGAGGAACAACGACAGCCGCCCTCGACCGGACGACGCATCGCGCCCCGTGCGCGCCACGACCAGGACCGACGCGGCCTGGTCGAAACCCGAGATGTAGTACTTCCCACCGTTGAGCCGGTAGTGGTCCGCTTCACGGACGGCGGTGGTGGACACCTCGTGAGCGTTGGAACCTGCGTCCGGCTCCGTGATCGCGAAACACAGCACGATGTCGCCGGAGGCCATCCGGGGGAGGAACTCCTGCTTCAGTTCCTCGGACGCGTGTCGCACGAGAATCGAGGCGACGATCGCCGGGGATATCACCGACATCGGCGACGGACACCCGGCGGCGGCCATCTCCTCACCCATGATCGCGAGCTCAGACAGGCCCATGCCGGCGCCGCCGTACACCTCGGGCGTGTTGGCACCGACGAACCCCGCCTGCGCCATCGCCTCCCACAGCTCAGAGGCATCCCCACCGGAGAGGCTCTCTGCCATGTAGTAGTCGTGTCCGTAGGAGCCGGCGATCTTCGCCGCGGTCTCGCGGATCATCATGTGTTCGTCGCTGACGCTGAAATCCATCGGGCCAGTCCTCCATCATCGTGCTGTCATCTCGCTTCGGACTCTTCGACCAACCTGCTCCGCCCGCGGGCCTGCCCGCGACGCGAGCATGCCGACCCCGACGTCAACGTCCCTCGAAGTTCGGTGGCCGACGCTCATCGAGGAAGGCCGCGATGCCCTCGAGGCCGTCACGCGATCCAGCCGCTCGGCACACGCTCCGGGCCTCCGCATCCAGGTGGTCACCGAGCGACGTCGTACTCGCGTCCTGCAGCAACCGCTTGATGTCTCCGAACGCTGCGGTGGGGCCCGAGGCCAGGCGCTGGGCGAGTTCACGGGCGCGGTCGTTAGCGTCCTCCGCCAGCTCGGACACCAGTCCGACCGCCAAGGCCGTGTCGGCGTCGAGCTGTTCGTTCAGGAGGAACATCCGCTGCGCGAGCCGCAACCCGACGATGCGGGGCAGGAACCACGTGGTGCCACCGTCCGCGGTGAGACCGAGGGCGCAGTAGCCCAACGTGTAGTTGCTGCGCGATGAAGCGATCACGACGTCCGCGGCCAGGACGATACCGAGCCCTCCGCCCGCAGCTGGTCCGTCGACGGCGGCGACCACGGGCGCGTCCATTCGGGAGAGCCGCTGAAGCGCCTCGTGGTAGGTCGTCGTCATCGTCCTGAGGAGGTCCGAGAGCTCCGGTCCGTCGAGTCGACGGAAGCTCGACAGGTCACCACCTGCCGTGAACATCGGGCCGTCCGCCCGGATCAGCACGCAGCGCACGTCCTCACGCTCATCGCAGGCGGTGACCACGGAGAGGAACTCCTCTGTGAACACGCGATCGATCGCGTTCTGTGAGGCGGGACGGTCGAGCACGATCGTGCCGACGCCATCCTCCACAAGTAGCCGGACGGTCTTCACAGCGGATCCTCCCCACAGAACGCGAACGCGACGGTCGCGCTTCCGGGCGACCGCCGGGAAGCGGAGCCCGCGCCGCGGCGAGCACGATGCTGAGCCGGGCCGCGTACCGCCGGCCCCAACAGCTCCAAATAAAGGATATACTATACGCAACCGATCCAGGGGTGTCGCCGATGACGGGAGTACCTGCCATCCACGATTCGGAGTTCGCTGCGTCCTACGGTCGTGCGTGGAGCGCCGACCACCCGGATGAGCTCCTCCTGCACGTCGACGTGTCGGGCCGCTACGAGGACACCGGCATGGGCACGACGTGGCAGGGCCACGCAGAGATCGCGTGCTTCTTCCACCACATGCTGGCCTTCGCGCCGGACTCGGTCATCGAGTTCGACAACGTGTGCGCCGACGGCGAGCGCTGGTCAGCGACGTGGAACTGGTCCGGCACTGCGGTCGGTCCGCTGCGGCTGGATGACGACCTGTTGGAACCCACCGGGCGCCACTTCACGGTCCCCGGTATCGCGTTCGGTGAGACGACCACGGACGGGCGCGTGCGTTCCCACATCGACGTCTACGACACCCGCGCGTTCCTCACGAACTGCGGTCTCGATGCCGCGAGCCGAGCCGACGCGGCGCGCGCCACCGTCGAACGACTCTACGCGGCCCTCGGAGCTGGTGACGCCCAGGCGGTCGAGTCACTGTTGAGCGAGGACGCGGTGGTCCACCTGACCGAGGGGATGCCGGCCGGGAGCGGGAGGCACGTCGGTCCGGTTCGCGCCAGGGACGCGTGGTGGGCCATCGGTCGGGCGTTCTCCGTCGCCCCCGAACCGGACGAGTGGATCCCCACCGCTGACGGCGGGCTGCTCGTTCGAGGGACCTACCGAGGCACCAGACGCAGCGACCAGGCGAGCGTCGAGGCCTCGTTCACCCACCTGTTCGAGTTCCACCGTGGACGGATCCGTCGACTGCGCCAGCTCACCGACACCGCCCGCTGGCCGAGACCGAGCCAAGGCTCGACGCCCGCAGGAGGCTGACGTCGAGCGGTCGGAACGGGACGGTCGCCTCGGCCGGTGGGGCTGAGGGACCATGCCGCGCCCGGCTGGTGGCCCGCCGCTCGAAGGCACCGCGACCTACGACCGCCTTCAGGTGATCGCAGGACTGCGAGCGTCGAGTGCGAGGATGGCGTCGACGACGAGCTTTCCGGTCTCGGCACAGGCCTGGACACCGCCGTTTGCGTAGGTGCGCACCCCGTCGCCGACGTTCCAGAGGTTCGGGAGCGTGGTCTCGCGCGGGAGGTCGAAGCCTGCGACGCTGCGCTGCGCCGGCCACTCGCCCTTCATCACACGGATGGACAGCACCTCGTCCTCGTCGAAGTTCTCGAACTCGTCGTGCAGGTCGGCCAAGGTCGCAGCGATCTCGGCCTGCTCCTCGAAGTCTCCGACGGCGGGTCGCGGCACGCCGTAGGCGACGTAGAGGTGTCGGCCGTCGGGGGCGAGTTCGGGGCACGTCGCGGTCAGGTTCCCCATGTTGCACAGACGCCGGGTGAGGCCGAACGTGAGGATCCCAGGGACGTCCATCAGTGGTTCGCTCGACGCGATGTTGACCACGATGTTCGCCGTCGGCCGCAGGTCACGGTCGAGCTGGTCGAGGTAGTCCGCGTCGAGGTGCTCACGACCGACCAGCGCGGCCGTCGCGCTCGGACCCACGTTGGAGACCACGAACCGTGGCTCGATCCTCTCGAGCCGCCCTCCCCGCTCCACATCGGCGGCGACGACGCGTCCGTCGGTGACCTTGATCGCCGTTACCGAGCTCGAATACCAGACGTCGCCCCCTCGGGCGACGACCGCGTCGGCCAGACCCTGCATCAGGCCACCGGTACCGGTCGGCGAGAACCCGTAGGCCTTGAACGCCCCCTTCTCGATGAAGTACGTCAGGAACGCCTTGGCGGGCAACTCGTCGGCGTTGACGGCGAAGATCGCGGCACAGAGGTTGCGGAAGATCGCATGCATGGTGTCGTTCTTGGTGTAGCGGAGCAACCACTGCTCCGTGGTCATCTCCTCCTCGGGATACTCGCCGCGGCGCGCCTGGCCGAGCCCGTCGAGCAGGGAGGCACCCTTCTTGGTGACGCCGTTGACCAGCTTCCCCCACCCGCCACGACTGATATCGACATCCTTCCCCTTGATGCGGAACATCGTCGCCGGGTCCGGGACGCGGATGTCGAACGGTGCGCCGACGGTGCGGAACACCTCCTCGAGGATTCCGCCGTATTCGATGGCGATCGCTCCGGTGTTGACCACGCACCCGTCCTCCTCGACTGAGCCGGCACGCCCCCCGGGCCGGTCGTGGGCTTCGACCACCAGCGTGCGGTACCCGTGGTGGCTGAGCAGCGCAGCGGCGCACAGGCCGCCCGCACCGGCGCCGATGACCAGTGCGTCGTAGTCGTGGGCGGTCGTCGTGTCGGTCACGGCTCTTCCTCGGACGCGGGATTCGGGTGTGTTGTGGTGGGCAGGTGACGATCGACCTGTGAGAGCACGCAATATACTATATCAGACAACGTATCTCCCTGTCGTCCGGCTCCTCCGGCCGAGTACGTGCCCTCGCACGCGTGCTTGTCACGGCATCGAGGAGCCCCCGCCGACCGCGATCACCTGACCGGTCACCTGACGTGCCGCGACGGGCGAGGCCACCCAGACCACCGCCCGAGCCACATCTCGAGCCGTGGTGCGACGACGCAGCGGCTGCCGATCGACGACCGACGCGATCTGATCCTCGCTCCAACCGGAACCCGCAGACCACAGGCTGGTCGCGCCGACGGCATCCGATCCCTCCGGGAGTACGAGCCCAGGCGCCACGATGTTCGAGCGGACGCCGTTGCGGCCGTGCTCACGGGCGATGGTCCGAGCCAACGCGATCTGCGCCGCCTTGGACGATCCGTAGACCCCTTGCCGGATGACACCGAACGCAGCGTCGCTCGAGATGTGAACGATCGCCCCCTCACCGGCGTCGCCCATCGGGCCGAGGACCGCTTGGGTGCACTCGATGCCCGCGAACAGGTTGACCGCCATCGTACGTTCCCACATCTGGCGGTCGGTCGTTTCGGTCAGGAAGCCCGGCACGCTAATGCCCGCGTTGTTGACCAACACATCGACACCGTCCCACTCATCGAGGACACGCTCGATCGCGCGTCGACCGCCACCCTCGGCCGCGAGATCCTCGACGACCTCGAGCGACCCTTGTGCGCCGAGGTCAAGAACCTCGCGGCCGACCCGCGCGGCCTGGTCACCATCGAGGTCCACGACGGCGACCCGGCACCCCTCCTCGGCGAATCCGTGCGCAATGCCGCGCCCGATGTTGGAGGCGCCACCGGTGACCACCACCCGCGCGCCCTTCAGTCCCAGTTCCATCGAGCACCCCATCTTCTCCGTTGGTATACGATATGATATCCGCCCATCGCTTCACGAACGGGCCCAGATGAGCGACGCCGTGATCATCGACGTGGTACGCACCGCGGTAGCCAAGGGGAAGCCCAACGGCGCGCTCGCGGCGCTCCACCCCGTCGACCTGCTGGCCCAGACCCTACGGCAGCTGGTCGAGCGTCAGTCCCTCGATCCCAGGACCATCGACGACGTCCTCGCCGGCTGCGTGCAGCAGTCCGGCGAACAGGCCGGCAACATCGCGCACACTGCCGCGCTCGCTGCCGGCTTCCCCGAGTCGGTCCCCGGCACGACCATCAACCGACAGTGCGGATCCAGTCAGCAGGCCGCCGTGTTCGCGGCGCAGGGCGTCGCTGCCGGCGCTTACGACCTCGTCATCGCCTGCGGCGTCGAGTCCATGAGCGCCGTGCCCCTGGGCAGTGCACCCGCGGGGCGCGACAACTTCGGTCCCACCGTCCGAGCGCGTTACCCCGAGGGGCTGGTCCGGCAGGGCGTCTCCGCCGAGCTCGTAGCCGCACGGTGGGGCCTGGACCGCGGCGACCTGGACACCTTCGCGGCCGCCTCGCACCAGCGAGCCGCGGCCGCCGCCGACCGCGGGTGGTTCGACGGCCAGCTCGTCCCGATCCACGTCCCTGGTGCGTCGGCGCCGCACACCACCGACGAGACCATCCGGGCCGGGACCAATCGGGCATCCCTGGCCAGCCTGCGTCCCGCGTTCCACAGCGACGAGCACGCGGCACGGTTCCCCGAGATCGGGTGGCACGTCACCCCCGGCAACTCCTCACCCCTGACCGACGGCGCCTCGGCCGTGCTGATCGCCAGCCGCGAGCGCGCCGAACAGCTCGGTCTCGAACCCCGCGCCCGGTTCCACGCGTCCTCCGTGGTCGGCGACGACCCCCTGTTGATGCTGACTGCCCCGATCCCGGCGACCCGCAAGGTGCTCGATCGCGCGGGACTCACGGTCGACGACATCGACGCGTTCGAGGTCAACGAGGCCTTCGCGTCGGTGCCCCTGGCATGGGCCAAGGAGCTTCACGTGGACCTCGACCGGGTCAACCCGTGGGGGGGTGCCATCGCACTCGGTCACCCGCTCGGCTCCTCGGGGACCCGACTGCTCGGCACGTTGGTCGCCCACCTGGAGCACACCGGCGGCCGCTACGGGCTCCAGACCATGTGCGAAGCCGGGGGCCTCGCGAACGCCACCATCATCGAACGTTGCTGAGGACCTCATGACCCGACAGATCCCGCTCGACGAACTGGCCGCGCTGGAGGGGACCGATTTCGGTCCCACCGCCTGGCTCAGCGTCGACCAAGCCACGATCGACGCCTTCGCGGACGCCACCGGCGACCACCAGTGGATCCACGTCGACCCGGAACGCGCCAAGGACGGCCCGTTCGGCGGTACGATCGCGCACGGGCTTCTCACCCTGTCGCTCCTCCCCTGGTTCCTCCACGAACTGTTCGAGGTGACCGGGCCTCGGATGGCCATCAATTACGGCTTCGACAAGGTGCGCTTTCCGACGGCGGTCCCGTCGGGCGCACGCCTACGCGCCACAGGCCAGCTCGCTCGGGTCAGCGAACTCGAGAGCGCGCTCCAGAGCGTGGTGACCGTCGCCATGGAGGTCGAAGGACAGGACAAACCGGCCTGCGTCGCGGAGTCGGTGGTGCGCTACGTGAGGTGATCCGGACAGGCGGGCACGGGTGACGGCCTCGGTAGGCTGCGTCGGAACCGGAGACAGGAAGGCGTCCAGTATGGCCAAGAGCGCCTCGCTCGGCCGCAGCTACCGCAGCTCGCCGTCACCGATGGCGAGCCTCAAGGATCTGGCGGCGGCCGAGATCCGCCAACGCATATTCTCCGGGGATCTCAAGCCCGGCTCGAAGGTCGACCAGGAGACGCTCGCCGCCGAGCTGGGGATGAGCAAGCTGCCGGTCCGTGAGGCGCTGATCTCGCTGGACAGCGAAGGGCTGATCCACTCCATCGCCCGGCGCGGCTCGTTCGTCGCCGAGTTGACCCGCGAGGACATCCGCGACCACTACCAGATCTTCGGAACGGTAGCGGGCCTGGCGGCGGAGCGCGCCGCGACCGCGTTGACCGACGACGAGTTGAAGCGCCTGGCCCAGACTCTCGACGAGATGGAGTCGACCGACGACCCCGTCCGGCAGGAGGAGTTGAACCACGAGTTCCACCGGGTCATCAACATCGCCGGCCGGTCCCGGCGACTCACCTCGGTGCTGGGGCTGCTGAGCAAGAGCCTGCCCTCCCACTTCTACGAGTTCCACACCTCGTGGTCGGACACCGCGCACAAGGACCACCGGCGGATCCTGCGGGCGCTGAAGGCCCGTAACGCCGACCGCGCGGGCAGGGCCATGTCGGACCACCTCCGCAGGGGCGCCGACCACGCGGTCGCGTTCCTCGAATCCGCAGGGTTCTGGGATGCCGAGGACTGACGGCCCGCCGCCCGGTCCCGCCTGGCTCTTCTGCCCCGGCGACCGTCCCGACCGATACGCGAAGGCCGCTGCGGCAGCCGATGTCGTGATTCTCGACCTTGAGGACGCGGTGGCCCACGATGCGAAGGCCAGCGCCCGCGGATCGGTCGTGGCAGCGCTTGGCGCCGGCGACCTGGACCCGGCGCGGGTGGTCGTACGCATCAACCCGCTGGAGTCGCGGTGGGGCCTCGACGACCTCGCCACGCTCCGCGACACCGACCTGCCGACCGTCATGCTGCCCAAGGCGGCCGGTGTGATCGACCCCGCGGTGTTCGGGCACCTGACGGTGGTCGCGCTGTGTGAGACCGCCCGCGGGATCACCACGGCCCACCAGGTCGCGGCCTCCGCCCCCTGCGTCGCCATCGCCTGGGGCGGACAGGACCTCGCAGCCGACCTCGGCGCCCCACCGCTCGACGCCAGCACCGGCGACCTCCACGTCAGCGGACATCACGCCCGCATGGCGGTCCGGTTCGCGGCCGCTGCAGCTGACATCCCCGCCATCGACACCGTCCGCACCGACGTGAACGATGAGGAGGGCCTGCGCCGGGAGGCCCGTGGCGCGACCGAGATGGGCTACGTCGGGAAGCTGGTCATCCACCCCCGGCAGGTCGATCCGATCCGTGAGGCGTTCTTGCCGTCGGATGATGACCTCGCCTGGGCGCGCCGTGTCGAGCAGGCGCTCGAAACCCACGACACCGGTGTCCTCCTGGTCGATGGTGAGATGGTCGACGCCCCCGTCGTCGCACGCGCTCGTCGGACGCTCGCTCGCGCCGGCGCGCCGGGCTGACGTCCCGGCCGGGGGCGCAAGGTCACCGGCCCTCGAAACGTGGGGTCCGACGCTCGAGCACCGCAGCCAGCCCCTCACGGGCGTCGTGCGTACCGGACAACTCGGCGACGATTCGGGCTTCCTCGGGCAGCTGCTGGTGCACGCTCGCGGACGCCCCCGCCAGCACGAGCCGTTTGGTCGCGGCCAGCGCCAGCGGCGCCGCAGCGGCCAACTGGCTGGCGAGCTCCGCGACGTGGGACTCGAGCTCGCCATCGGGCACGACGCGGGTGACCAACCCGAGCTCCGCCGCCTCCGCGGCGGTGAGCGTCGGGTTGGTCAGGAGGATCTCCATCGCTCGGCGCTGCCCCACGATGCGACCCAGCGTCACGGTCGTCCCCGCATCGGGCGCCATGCCCACCCGGACCGCGCCCGACATCAGGCGTGCCGACTCCTCGGCGACCACGAGGTCCGCCGCGCACACCAGCCCCAGGCCTGCGCCCCCGGCGGCATAGCCCTGGACCGCCACGACGACCGGTGCATCCAGCTGCATCAGCGCCGCCGACGCCAGCTGCAACCAGGCCGTCGCCTCCCGTAGGTAGCCGGGGAGGGACTCGCCCTTGGCCGCGAAGGTCTTGACGTCCCCGCCGGCACAGAAGTTGCGTCCCGCTCCGGACAGCACCACCACGCGCACGTCCTGGCGGACGTGGCAGCGGAGCACCGCCTCGTGCAGTGCCCTCAGCAGCGGCACGTCCATCCCGTTGGACGACTCGGGACGGTTGAGCCGCAACTGTGCGACACCGTCGGTGACGTTGAGCAGCACCGGGCCGTCGTCCAGCAGGTGCTCGGTCATCAGATCGCTCCTCGCCGCGTTCGTCGGCGGTGTCATCCCAGCCGCTCGATGATGGTGACGTTGGCCATCCCACCACCCTCGCACATGGTTTGCAGCCCGAACCGTCCACCGGTCCGCTCCAGCTCGTGCAGGAGCGTCGTCATCAACCGGGTACCGGTCGCTCCGAGGGGGTGACCGAGGGCGATCGCCCCGCCGTTGACGTTGATCTTCGCCTCGTCGACCGACAGCTCCTTGGCCCAGGCGAGCACGACCGGGGCGAAAGCCTCGTTGATCTCCACGAGGTCGATGTCGTCCATGGTCATCCCGGTCCGCTCCAGAGCGCGACGCGTCGCGGGGATCGGCGCGGACAGCACCTCGATCGGGTCGGCGCCACGCACGTCGAGGTGGTGCACACGTGCCCGTGGCGTCAGGCCGTAGCGCTCCACCGCGGCCTCGGAGGCGACAAGCATCGCGCTGGCCCCGTCGGAGATCTGGCTGGCGACTCCGGCGGTCAGGCGGCCCCCGGGAGCCAGCGTCTTGAGTCCCTGCAGCCGTTCAAGCGACGTGTCCCGCCGCGGCCCCTCGTCGTGGACGACCTGCTCGAAGGGCAGGATCTCACGCTCGAAGCGGCCCTCGTCGATGGCCGCGATGGCCCGGTGGTGGCTCTGGAGCGCGAAGCGTTCCATCTCGTCACGGTCGATGTCCCATCGGTCCGCCATCAACTCGGCGCCGCGGAACTGCGAGACCTCCTCGTCGCCGTACCGCTTTCGCCACCCGACGGAGCCGCTCCACGGGTCGGTGTCGTCCTCGAACATCGCACCGGCCGCCATCCCGCCCATGATCGGGATGCGCGACATGTTCTGCGTACCACCTGCCACGACGAGGTCCTGCGTGCCCGACATCACCCCCTGTGCGGCGAAGTGGAGCGCCTGCTGCGACGAGCCGCACTGGCGATCCACCGTGGTCCCCGGGACGGACTCCGGCAGTCCGGCGGCCAGCCACGCGGTACGGGCGATGTCGCCGGACTGGGGGCCGACCTGGTCCAGACAGCCGAGGACCACGTCGTCGACCACTTCGGGGTCGATACCGGTCCGGTCGACCAGTGCCGCGAGGACCGCGGCGGCCATGTCGGCGGGGTGGGCGTGCGCCAGCCCCCCACCCCGCCGACCGACGGGCGTGCGGATGGCGTCGACGATGAAGGCTTCGGTCACGGTTGTTTCCTCTCGGTGATCAGCATCTCGTGGGGTCGTCGGGGTGGGTGTCGGCCTGCGGGCCGCAGGGCCGCGTCAGTGGCCCGTGAACCGGGGGGCACGTCGCTCGGCGAAGGCGATCGCTCCTTCGGCGAGGTCCTCGCTCGCGAACAGGCGTACCTGGGCATCGGCTTCGCGCTGGAGGGCGGTCTCGATGTCGGCGGCCGGGGCGGCCATGGCCCGCTTCACCGTGGCCAAAGCCAACGGCGGGCCGTCGGCGAGCCGCTGCGCGTCCGCGAGGGCCGCCGTGAGCGCCTCGCCGGGTTCGGCCAGACCGTCGACGAGCCCGAGATCGAGCGCGTCGGTCCCGGTCAGCTCGGTGGGCAGCATCAACAGTTGCCGCGCGCGTGCGATCCCCACGCGGGCGGGCAGCGTGAAGGTGATTCCCATGTCCCCGGCGAGCCCGACGCGGGTGAACGCGGTCCCGAAGCGTGCATCGCGCGCCGCGATCACCCGGTCGCACGCCAACGCGAGGGCCATACCCGCACCGAACGCCGTACCCTCGACCGCCGCCACCACCGGTGTGGCCGCGCAGGTCAGCGCGCGTGTGACCCGCTGTGCGGCGTCGGTGCGGTCACGCGCTGCCCGCTCATCGACGCCGTGCATGGTGCTGATGTCCCCGCCGGCACAGAACGTCCGGCCGTTTCCGGTGAGCACGACGGCGCGGACGTGAGCGTCGCGGTCGGCCTCCTCGACGGCCTGCGCCAGGTCGATCCGTAGCTGCAGGTCGATCGCGTTGCGTCGGTGGGGGCGGTTGAGACTGAGGACGCGCACCTCACCGCGATCCTCGGTGAGGACGGTGGGCGGGCCGGCGGCCCCGGGCGCGTCGTGATCAGCGGTCACAGGCCGTAGGTCCCGCCGATGATCTCCCGCTGGACCTCGCTGGTCCCGCCGTAGATGGTCGCCGCGAGGGTGTTGCGGACGTGGCGTTCCATCCCGTACTCGATCGCGTACCCGTAGCCGCCCATCATCTGCATCCCTTCCAGCGCGACCCGACGTGCCGTCTCGGTGACCTTGAGCTTGACCATCGAGGACCGTCGGCCCGTCAGGCTGTCCGGATCGGCCACCGTCGCGGCGATCGCATCTTGCACCAGCAGGCGGCAGCATTCGACCTCGGTGGCCAGGTCGGCGATCCGATGCCTGATCGCCTGGAAGGAGCCCACGGTCCGTCCGAACTGCTCCCGCTCCCGCACGAACGTGACCACGTCGTCGAGGGCGCGTCGGGCCTGGCCCAGGAAGATCGCGCCGATCAGCAGCCGCTCGGCGGCCAGACCGTCGACGAGCTGCGTCCACCCGGCGTTCTCCGTGCCGACCAGCCGGTCACGGCCGACCTCGACGTCGGTGAAGAAGACGTCGTTGACCTCGCGGCCACCCATCGTGTCGATGGGCCGGTGCTCGATACCGGGGGTGTCCATCGGGACCGACAACATCGTGATGCCCCGGTGCTTCGCCACGTCCGGGTCCGTGCGGACCATCAACAGGATGTGGTCGGCGTGCTGCGCGTTCGAGGTCCAGGTCTTCTGGCCGTCGACGACCCAGCCGTCGCCGCTCGGCCGTGCGGCGCAGCGCAGGGAGGCGAGGTCCGAGCCGGCCTCCGGCTCCGAGAACCCGAGCGCGTGCACCTCACCGGTGCACAGACCGGGGAGCAGTTCGGCCTTCAACGCATCGGATGCGTGGCGCTCGAGCGCGGCAGCCACGGTGAGCGACGTCGTGATGCCGAACACCGGCAACTTGCCGTAGAAGACCTCCTCGAGGAGCAGGCAGGTGTCGGCGATGCTGCCACCCCCGCCACCGAAACGCTCGTCGATACCGACGCCGAGGTACCCGAGTCCGCCGAGCTGCTCGTACAGGCCTTGGTGGTGGCTCTCGACCCCTCCGTCGGTCAGCTCCTGAAGCTTCTGCGGTGTCCCGCACTCGCGGCGCGCGAAATCACGGAGGGCCTCGGTGAAGGCCGCACGTTCTTCGGTCAGCAGTCCTGCCGCCGGGGCGGTCG
Source organism: Nitriliruptor alkaliphilus DSM 45188 (assembly GCF_000969705.1). Lineage (GTDB taxonomy): Bacteria > Actinomycetota > Nitriliruptoria > Nitriliruptorales > Nitriliruptoraceae > Nitriliruptor > Nitriliruptor alkaliphilus. The sequence continues at coordinate 1,814,071 of NZ_KQ033901.1, read as the reverse complement.
TGGTGCTCACGGTCGGTCCCTATCCATAGACGTTATATACTATATCACACTCGCTTCTCTGAGCCCCGCCACAGGCTGCGCCTCGCGCCAGCTGGGTGCCTCGACCATCATCGAGCGTGCCGAGCTCTCGGCACCGGCTGCTTCGCCGCTGGGAAGCGAACGCTGGGCAGGAGGCGTCGACAGCGTTGGCAGCCACACGCTGGTGAGCGTCCTCAGCCAGATTCAGTACGACGGAGTCGTTGCCAACTGCGGCCTGGCACAGGGACTGGACCTCCCCGGATCCGTCGCGCCGTTCATCCTGCGGAGCGTGACGCTGGCGGGCATCGACTCGGTCAACCTCGGGCCAGCAAGCGGAGCGCTGCCTGGGATCTCCTAGCCGCGAATCTCGACGCAGACCTGCTCGAGCAGATGACGACGACGGTTCCCCTCAACCAGGCAGCCAAGGTGGCCGAGCGGGTCCTGGCGGGAGCCGTGCGCGGTCGGACAGTCGTCGACGTCAACGCGTAGTCCCCTCAGATCGCGCTCGGGTTCAAGAACTAGGGAACCTCACCGCGCCGGCGCCTGCCGCGAGTCCTCGACCGGCGGGCGTCGGTGCCGTGGTCTCACGGCGCGGCCGGGTTCACTGTGTCCCGTGTCAGGAATCACGGCTCAGATCTAGGTTGACCTGACCTGGAGGTTCCTGATGGTACGACCGCCAACGGGCGGGTGCATCGGGTCACCCGCCGCCGTCCCGTGGACGCTGCGGTCGAGGACCGCGCCGCGATGGGCCTGCTGCCGCCGGTGTTGCCGGATGTGGCCTGGCATGCCCGGCTGCGGTTGCCGCGCGATCACTACGTGCGGTTCGACACCTGCGACTACTCGATCCACCCGTGCGCGATCGGGACCTGGATCGAGGTGTCGGCCGATCTGGACTGGGTCGTTGCCACCGCCCGAGACGGCCGCGAGGTCGCCCGCCACCGCCGCAGCCTGGCCAAGCATCGGGTCATCTCCGACCCGGCGCACGTGCGTGCCGCCAACCGGCTGCGTGACCAGCACCACCAGCAGGCGGCCTCGGCGGCCGAGGTCGAGGTCGAGGTCCGGGACCTGGCCGCTTACGACCGCGCGCTCGGGGTCGCCTGATGGCCACCAAGACCAAGACCCCAACGTCCGCGTCGACCACCGCCGAGATCGCCTACGCCTGCCGAGCATTGAAGCGCCAGCGATGGCCGCCGCGGTCGACCGGCTGGCTGCCCGAGCCCGCGACGAGGACTGGACCCACGAACAGTTCCTGGCCGCCTGCCTCGAACGTGAGGTCGCCTCCCGCCAAGCCCACGGCGGCGACGCCCGCATCCGCACCGCCCGCTTCCCCGCGGTCAAGACCATCGAGGACTTCGACTTCACCCACCAACGCTCCATCAAGCGCGACCTGATCTACCACCTCGCCGGCCTCGACTTCATCGCCGAGAAGTCCAACGTGGTCTTCCTCGGCCCGCCCGGCACCGGCAAGACCCACCTGGCCACCGCGATCGGCGTGCGCGCCTGCCAAGCCGGCCACCGCGTCGCGTTCGCCACCGCCGTCGAATGGGTCACCCGACTCCGCGAAGCCCACGACACCGGCCGCATCCGCGACGAGCTCCGCCGCCTCAGCCGCACCCCGCTGCTGATCATCGACGAGGTCGGCTACATCCCCTTCGAACCCGAAGCCGCCAACCTGTTCTTCCAGCTCGTGTCCAACCGCTACGAACGCGCCTCGGTCATCGTGACCTCCAACAAGCCGTTCGGCCGCTGGGGCGAGGTCTTCGGCGACGTCACCGTCGCCGCCGCCATGATCGACCGGCTCGTCCACCACGCCGAGGTCATCTCCCTCAAGGGCGACAGCTACCGCCTCAAGGACCGAGACCTCGGCCACCTACCCGACGACGACGCAGCGTGACCGCCCACCACGACCAAGGGGTCAACATTCAACCGACGAGACGGGGTCACGATTCAGACGTTGACGACATCGCGCTGCCCCTCCGCCAGGAACACGAACTCGTTCACCACCCCGAGCACTGCGGTCACGCGTACGCAACAGATCACAGCTGCCCACCGCCGCTACCTCCGTAGCGATGAACCCAGCAGGTGCACGGTGAGCTTCGAGGAGCCGACCCCAGCTCCCGAGGGAACCGGTCGAAGAGCCTTGACGCTGGCGCGGTTGATCCGCCGAGCTGCTCGGGGGTTCCGCAACTGCGCGCCCGCATCCGGCTCGCACGTCGGCCGGCCGCGTAAGATCCCGACGACCGCGAGGATCAGGTCCCACAGCATCGCCACCGCGGCGTGACCCACCTTGACGAGGGGACCCCGAAACCCTGGCGACCTACGCGTGGGTCGGACCCATGTGCACGGGCAGTCCCAAGCACGAACTCACTCGCGGCCAGCCGCGGGACTCAATCTGCAGGAAACCGCTTGCGTCTAGGAAGCAGGCAGGGCAGAGCGGCAACGTGATACGCGCTCGTGGCCTCCGAGTTGGCGTCCCAGACACCGCCATCCTCGCGAGGCCACAAGCGCGTACGAAGCACCTAACGACGCCCTACTCCCGCCAAGTGCGCAGCAGTGCCTCCGCATCCCAGTAGTCGACGTGCGACGAGATCTCACCGTCGCCGTTGACGCTGCAAAGTGACACTCCCTCGATCTTGAAGGGCGCCCCATCGCACGATGATTGGAACCCGTGCAGTTCGAGGTGCCCGTCGGAGCGTCCTTCCCAGATCCAGGGCGCAGTGAAACCACCGTCGTGGTCATAGCAGTCGAGGAAGGTCACTGTGCACGTGGGTGAGAACTGCAGGTACACCTTCATGAACCGGTCGAGCAGGCGATGGCCCTGAACGGCTACTTCCGAGGCCTTATCGGTGTAGGTGCCGTCGACTGCGAAGAACTTCGGGAGCACATCCCGGAAGCCCCAGGCAGCTCCGTAAGCCTCAAGGAATCCTTCATCGCCATAGCGCCGAATCGGGGGCGGTGCAACCAGTTGCTCGGACACAGTCGACTCCGTAGATCGGTAAGAGTGATACTTTATCAGATGATGCCTCCTTGGCAAGAACGGCCCGCTGGTAGGCCTCAACGCGGTCGCCTACCGCTCCGCGTGTACGGCCGTGGCGTGCTCAGCGAGGAGCTCATCGACGACGAGCTTGGCGCCCTCGGCACAGGCTTGGACGCCACCGTTCTGGCGTACTCGCGCACTCCATCGCCCACGTTCCACAGGTTCGACAACGAGGTCTCGCGCGGGAGTCGAGTCCGGCGATGCTCCGCTGAGCCGGCCAGTCGCCCCTCATGACCCGGATCGACAGGATCCGGGCACGGTCATCGAAGCGGTCGATGTTGTCGCGAAGATCCTGCAACGTCGCCTCGATCTCCGCATCTTCATCGAAGTCCCCGGCAGCGGGAACGGGAACGCCGTACGCCACGGCGAGTTCCCAGCCTGGCGGTGCCAGCTCCGGGCAGGTCGCGGTGAGGTTCCCCATGTTGCACAACCGCCGGGTGATACCGAAGGATCAGGATGCCGGGGACATCGATCAACGGCTCACGGCTCGCGAGGTTCACCACGATGTTCGCTGTCGACCCCAGGTCGCGGTCCATGCGTTCCAAGTACTCGGCATCCAGGACCTCGCGGCCAACGAGCTGGGCGGTGGCGACCGGTCCGGCGTTGCTGATCACCACGTCTGCGGTCACCTCCGTCCGTACGCCCTCCCGTTTGATCGTCGCGCTCGTCACCCGCCCCTCCACCACGTGCAGGTCGTTCACAGTGGTCTCGAGCCAGACCTTTCCGCCGTGCTCGACGACGACGCCCGCGAGGCCCTGCATGAGTCCGCCGGAGATGGCGAGTCGGGGTGCACCCGACGCCAAGGTGCGGGCGAGGCGCAGCGCCTCATCCACCACCTCGTCGTCGGGGACGACCCGGTTCACGAGGCCGAGCTCGATGGCCTCGTCGGCGCTCAAGGTCGGGTTGGTGGGCAGGATCTCCATGGCTCGACGCAGCCCGACGAGCTGGGTGAGCGTGACCGTCGCGCCGGCGTCCGCGGCCATGCCGACCTGCGTGGCCGCCGGGAAGGAACCGTGCCGAGGCGCCGGCTACGGGACAGGTCCGATGCGCACACGAGCCCGAAGCCGCCTCCACCGGCGGCGAACCCGTGCACGGCGGCGATGACGGGGTGCGGCGAGCTGGGTCAGTGCGGACGCTGACACCTGCAGCCACGAGGTCGCCTCGCGAAGGTAATCCGGGAGCTGATCACCTTTGCCGGCGAACGTCTTAACGTCCCCCCCCCCCCGCGCAGAAGTTGGGCCCCGGGGCGGTTCAGTCGCAGGCGGCCGACACCGTCGTTGTCGAGAGTGAGCAGCGCCGAGCCTGCGTCGATGAGAGCTCCGACACGTTCCGACTACTCCTGAGTAGCTATATCAGAACGTTTGCCGGCGAGCGTGGAACTGCTCGATCCCTCGACCCGCCACGTCCTCGCCAAGATGCTCGACTACCGCATCGATCTCCGCGGCCAGCCCGGTGGCAAGTGGCTGCTCGAGTCCTCGCCGGGCGAGCTGCTTGGCACGAGCGAGCACCCTACGGTCCTTGGCGAGCAGCGTCGTGACGAGCTTCCCTAGCTCGTCCTCGAACCTTTCGGCGGAGGCCGAACGGTAGGCCAAACCCCACGCGACGGCGTCCGCCCCCGAGATCCGCTCACCGGTGAGGATGTGGCCGAGCGCCCTGGGGAGCCCGACGAGTCGAGGCAGCCGCTGGGAGCCGCCGCCTCCGGGTACCTGGCCGAAGTTCGCGTGGTTGTCGGCGAGAACGGCATCCTCCCGGACCAGTGCCAGGTCGCATGCCTGAAGCAGCTCGAAGCCGCCAGCCATGGCGTAGCCCTCCACGGCAGCGATGACGGGAACCTCCAGTTCGCCTATCAGTGACAGGGCGCGTCCGAAGGTGGCGAACAGGGGTCGCAGCCCCTCGGGCCCTCCTTCACGGAGCCGGGCCACTTCGTCGAAGTCTCCGCCGACGCTGAAGTTGCCCTCGACACCACGGATGACCACTACCCGCACCGTCGTGGGCACGGCGACCAGTCGGCGTTCGAGCCCTTCGGCGAGCGCGAGGTCGATCGCGTTGCGCACGTGTGGCCGGTCCAGCCACAACGTGAGCACGGCCCCGTTCAGCGCCGGACGTACGGGATCGCCCATGGCCTCGCTCCTGGCACTGAAGTCGGTATGATATCTGATACTATACGATGGGAGTTCAACCGTGCCTGGACCACTCTGCGGCCTCCGTGTCCTCGAACTCGGGGGCCTAGGGCCTGGCCCGCACGCCGCGATGGTGCTCGGTGACCTCGGGGCGGATGTGGTCCGTGTCGACCGACCCGTGTCAGAGGGCCGGTTGGGCGCTCCGAGCCGAACAGACCTCGTGCTCCGCAACCGGCGGTCGGTGCTCGCCGACCTCAAGGATCCAGCCGGTCTCGAGACCGCCCACTCCCTGGCGACCCGCGCCGACGTACTCATAGAGGGGTACCGGCCCGGAGTGGCCGAGCGACTCGGGCTCGGGCCTGCGGAGTGTCGCGAGGCCAACCCACGGCTCATCTACGCCCGGATGACAGGATGGGGTCAAGATGGGCCGTTGGCGCAGCGCGCTGGCCACGACCTCAACTACATCTCGCTGACCGGGGCACTGGCAGCGATCGCCCGCCCCGGTCAGGCGCCGACGGTCCCGCTCAACCTCGTCGGCGACTACGGCGGAGGCTCGATGCTCCTGCTGACCGGCATCCTCAGCGCCCTCTGGGAGCGCGAGCGATCGGGCGAGGGTCAGGTCGTCGACGCGGCGATGGTCGACGGGACCGCGTTGCTGACCCAGCTGTTCTGGAGCTTGCGGGCACAGGGCCGGTGGACCGACGAGCCCGCCAGCAACCTGCTCGACGGCGGTGCGCCCTTCTACGACGTCTACACCTGCGCCGACGGGCGCCACCTCGCCGTCGGGGCGATCGAGCCGCACTTCTACGGTGAACTGCTCGATGGCCTCGGTCTCGCCGAGGCGGACCTGCCCGAGCAGTCGGATACGACCCGATGGCCCGAACTGCGCCGCCGACTCGCAGAGGCGATCGTCACGCGATCGCGTGACGAGTGGGCGACGATCTTCATCGACCGCGACGCCTGCGTGACCCCCGTCCTGACCTTCGCGGAAGCGACGGAACACCCCCATCTGGCAGCGCGTGGCACCCTGGCCCGGATCGACGGTGCGGTCCAGGCTGCTCCCGCGCCGCGGTTCTCACGGACGTCCACGGAAGAACCGACCCCGCCGCGAACACCGGGCGAGGACACGGAAGCGGTGCTCGCCGACTGGGGCGTGGCGTAGCCCATCGGGTCAGCGGGAGCGCGACACGGCTCGAGGTTCACGTCTCGTCGGGATCGCGCCACCGGTCCGCGGAAGGGTCGAGCAGCTGCCGAAGGTGGCCATCCGGCAGGTGCACCAGGGTCTCGAGCTCGAGCGCATCGAGGAACCGGACCGTCCCGGTGTGCAGATCCTCGAGGCGCAGGCGCGGACCGTTCCCGGCCAGATCCACCGCGACCTCGACCTCCGCGAACTCGTTACCGATGACGTCACGCACGGGGATCCCTATCAGATCAGGAAGGACATGCTCGGCAGGGCGAACTCGTTGTCGACCAGTTCGACCTTCTTGTAGGCCATGCGCAGTTCACCGACTTCGTCACGGCGGAGGCGGTAGGTGACCCGACCAGCCCAGCTCGTCACCCCACGTTCGCGCGCCTCGTAGACGACGAAGTTGGCGCCGACCACGGTGTCGCCACCATCGGTCCCCAGCAGCTCGACGTTGCTGAGGAGCCGGCGAAGGCGCGACTTCGGAGACTGGGAGTGGCGTTTGCCGGTCCTTAGCTGCGCGAGGCGTGTCCGGATACGGCTGCGGTTGTCGTGGACAACCGACACCTGGGTGGAGGGGTCGACCTCATCACCGTTCGCCGGGACCCAATAGATGGCGTCGTCGGTCCAGAGTGCTTCCCACGCGTCGTAATCGTGCTCGTCGGCGAAGCGGGCCTCGCGATAGAGGAACCCCTCGACCTCGCGCAGCTCAACCGTGGCCCTCTCCGGGCTCTCTGTCTCCGGCGCCGTCACGACCCAGCCTCCGTCATCAGCCCGTGGTAGTGCCGCCAGAAGCCGCGCATGCCAGTTTCGTCGGTGGCGGTGCCGATGCGGTGACCCCGCTCGTCCCGTCGTTCACGATGCAGCCCCCGACGGACCTCCAGCCACTCGGGTCGACGAACCTCGAGCCCACGCTGGTTGCGCTCGTACATCTCGGTGTCATCGGCGAGAAGGAGCCCTGCGGGGCCGATGGAACCGATCGTCTGCGACAACATGCGCCGGTTGATGTCGGGCGCACCCCTGAACTGGATAGCCGTGCCGTGTTGCACGCTGAGGTCCGGGGCCAGCGGCTGGATGTTGAAGACCTGGATCTCCGCGATGAACAAGTTGGGGAAGATCATCACGTGTGGCGAGCCTTCGATGAGGATCTGCTCGGCCGCCTCACCGTGGCGTTCGCGGATCTTGCGCACGTACTCGGGGAGCCGGTCCTCGGTGGTGCCGAACCAGCCCATCGGCTTGCCGAGCCGCCGGAACTCAGGGCGCAGGTCGTTCTCGCTGTGACCGCCTCCGAGATCACGGGTGACGGCCTCGGAGGCGTCGCTGTAGAGATCTCCGATGCCACTCTCAGCGACGCTGAAGATGGAGCCATGAACGAAGACCGGGTGGTAGCCGTCGGTCTCGTTCTCGGCGATCAGCTTCCAGTTCGCCTGCGTGCGGTGCTTCAGCCACCCGGCGTTGAGCTCGATCTCGCCCTCAGGTGCGAGCCGCAGGAGCCGGTCGATCTCGCCTGCAGCATCGCCGAGATGCTCCTCAAGCGAAGGACCCTCCTGGGCGAAGCTGCCGAAGACGAACCCGCCGTACTCCGCTACACGGGGCAGGCTGGCCAACCCGAGGTCGAGCTCGTCGCGGGTCTCGGCGTAGCCACCGCGGAACGGGTAGCCGATGAGTTCGCCGGTGTTCCGGAACGTCCAGCCGTGGTAGGGACACCGGAACGACCCCGCATTGCCGGCCAGATCCTCGCAGACGAGGTTCGCCCGGTGGGTGCACCGGTTGAGCAGCAGACGCACCTGCCCGTCCTTGCCTCGCACCATGATCACGTCCTGCGGACCGATGTTCTTGCGGACGTAATCGTTCGGTTCCGGCACCTCACTGACGTGACCGACGAAGACCCAGGTGCGGTACCAGATCCGTTCGAGCTCCTCCGCGAAGATCTGTTGGTCCGTGTACAGCGAACTGTGGACCCGCTCCTCCTGGATCAACCGGTCGTAGCGGTTCGTGTCGGTGGCGTCGAGCGTGGTCATCGGGCGGCTCCTTCGAGTCGCTTCTCGGCCTCCTGGGCCAGTCGGAACTTCTGAACCTTGCCGGCGGGGGTCGTCGGAAGCCCCTCCGGATCGACGAACATCACGTGCTTGGGCACCTTGAAACGAGCCAGGCGTCCCCGGCACAGGGCGAGGAACCTCACCCTCGTCGATCTGCTGCCCGGGTTCCCGGACGATCTACACGCATCCGATCTCGACCAACGGTCACCGCGCACGCCGACCGCGATGGCTCGGCCGCTGCCTGGGTGAGCGGTCAACAGCTCCTCGATCTCCTTGGGCATGACACGTTCGCCCCCACACTTGTACAGCTCCTGGCTCCGGCCCGTGTGTTGCAGGTAGCCATCCTCCATCACACGACCGAGATCGCTGACAGTACATATCTGATATGGTATCATATCGCGTTTCTCGGCGGATGGATGACCCACCGCTTCCTGTCAGCGTCGGAGGATTAGGGTGCTAACCGCACTGGACGATGTCGAACAGACCATCGTGGACACGGTTCGGAGCTTCGTCGACCGCGACGTGCTTCCGGTCGTTCGCGAGTTGGAGCACGCCGACACTTACCCCGAAGTGCTGATCGAAGGCATGAAGGCGCTCGGGATCTATGGCCTGCTGGTCCCTGAGAAGCACGGCGGCTCCGACGTCTCGATGGCGTGCTTCGCGGCTGTCACGGAGGAGCTCGCACGAGGGTGGATGAGCCTCGCGGGTGCGATGGGCGGCCACTCCGTGGTGGTCTACCTCCTACGGACCTTCGGCACGCAGGAGCAGCAGGATCGCTTCCTGCCACGGTTGGCGACCGGCGAGATCAGGGCCACCATGGTGCTGACTGAGCCAGGTGGCGGCTCCGACCTGCAAGCGATGACCACGACCGCCTTGCTTGATGGTGGCGAGTTCGTCGTCAACGGCACCAAGACATGGATCACCAACGCTCGTCGGGCCGGCCTGCTCGCACTGCTGTGCAAGACCGACCCGAGCGCCGAGCCGCCTCACCGGGGCGTGAGCGTGCTGCTGGTGGAACCGGAACACGGCTACGAGGTCTCTCGTGACCTGCCGAAGCTCGGCTACAAGGGCGTCGAGTCGTGCGAGGTGGTCTTCGACGATGTCCGAGTGCCAGCTGATGCAGTGCTTGGTGGCGACGAGGGGGCCGGGTTCCGACAGATGATGAGAGGGCTGGAGGTCGGCCGCATCCAGGTAGCGGCACGGGCCTTAGGGGTCGGCCAGGCCGCCATGGACGCCGCGCTGCGGTACGCCCAGGAACGCGAGACCTTCGGCAAGCCGATCTGGCAACACCAGTCCGTCGGGAACTACCTCGCCGACATGACGACCGAGCTGCGGGCCGCGCGACTACTGACCTTCGATGCAGCCCACGCGATCGACGGCGGTCGCCGTGCGGACATGGAAGCCGGCATGGCCAAGCTGTTCGCCAGCGAGGTCGCCATGCGAATCGCGCTAGACAGCGTCCGAATCCACGGCGGATACGGCTACTCGACCGAGTTCGACGTCGAGAGGTACTTCCGTGATGCACCGCTGATGATCGTAGGCGAGGGGACCAACGAGATCCTCCGCTCGGTGATCGCCCGTCAGCTGGTGGGCCGGAACCGGGTCCCGTGAGCGAGATCGCGATCCCCGCCGCGTTCGAGGAGATCGAACGATCCTGGCGTCCCGCGGATCAGTACGCCGAGGACGTCGTGACCGCGCAACCGCCGGCGCTGTTCTCCGCGATCCTCGACCAGCCACCGGTGGTGCAGGCAGATGGCGACCCGCTACCTCCGCTGTGGCACTGGTTCCTCTTCGCGCCCGCGTACCGACAATCGACTCTAGGAGAGGATGGCCATCCCGAGGCAGCGTCCTTCACCCCGCCGCTGCCCGATCGGCGGAGGATGTTCGGTGGCGGTCGGCTCGAGGTTCACGAACCTCTGCGCTGCGGGGAACACGTCACGCGACGGTCCAGCCTCGTTCACGTCAACACCCATATCGGGCGGACTGGGCCGTTGCTCCTCCTGACCGTCCGTCACGAGCTTGCAGTCGCTGGGCAACTGCGCATCAGCGAGGAACAGGATCTCGTCTACCGCCGCGCCGCGGACGTCGCCCGAACCCGCCGAGATGATGTGTCGATCGCGCGGTCCGCCGAGCAGGCGCCGCCTTCGGCCGACCGCAGCTTGACCGTGAGGCCGGATCCACGGCTGCTGTTCCGTTTCAGCGCCTTGACGAACAACGCCCATCGTATCCACTACGACCGCCCGTACGCGGAGCAGGTCGAGGGGCACCCTGGCCTCGTGGTCCACGGCCCCCTTCTCGCCTTGCTCTTGCTCGAGCTCCCGAGGCGCCATGACCCCCGGCCGATCTCGTGGTTCACGTGGCGCGCCCCCCAGCCGGTCTACGACCGTGAGACCGTCGAGGTGGTCGGCTGGCGGCACGAGGACGGTTGGGACCTCGCCGCCGGTGCGGCTGGGAACCTGCAGCGCGTGACCGGGACGACAGCGCGAGCCGGCCGGTGAGAGGCCCTCAGCACATACTGCTGGACGACCTCGATCTGGCCGCACATGTCCGGGAGGGAGATACGGTCCTGTGGGGGCAGGCCTGCGCGGAACCGTTGCCGCTGACTCGACTACTCATGGAGCAGCGCCACGCCATCGGCCCGTTCCGTTGCTTCCTCGGTCTTCCCGCCTCGGACACCTGTGGCCCCGAGCACACCGACGTCGTGTCGTTCGTGTCGTACTGCGGAAGCGGCCCGAACCGCGAACTCGACGCGGCCGGAGCCCTGGACCTCCTGCCCGTCCACTACTCCGCCCTCCCTCAGTTGTTCGCAACGGGGTCGCTGCGGATCGATGTCCTCCTGCTGCTCACGGCTCCCCCGGACGAGAGCGGCTGCTACCCGCTGGCGGTTGCGGACGAGTACCTGAGCGCCGCTATCGATGGCGCTCGCGTCGTCATAGCTGAGGTCAGCGACCGTGTCCCCCGGAACGTTGGTGGCCATCGCATCCCCGCCGACCGGATCGACGTGGTCGTCCCCACGTCGCGAACCCCGTTGGTGCTACCGGCGCGTGATTCCTCTCCCGCAGAGCAGCGGATCGCTGCACACGTTGCCGAACTCATCCCTGACGGCGCCACCTTGCAGTTCGGGTTGGGCTCGTTGCCGAGCGCGATCCTCCGCGAGTTGTCGGGGCACCGCGACCTCGGCGTGCACTCTGGGATGATCGGTGACGCCGTCGCAGATCTGATGGAGGCAGGTGTGATCAACGGCACCCGCAAGACCGTCGACAGGAAGGTCACGGTCGCGGGGACCCTGATGGGAACCGAACGTCTGTTCGCATTCGCGGACGGCCGTCCCGACATCCGGCTATGCGCCACCGCCTACACCCACGATGCCGACGTCCTCGCTGCCCAGCACCGGTTCGTAGCCATCAATGCCGCGCTCGAGGTCGATGTGAGCGGCCAGGTCAACTCCGAGAGCGTTCGCGGGGCCTACCTCGGTGCTATCGGTGGCGCCGTGGACTTCATCCGCGGGGCGCACCGTTCGGCCGGGGGCGTACCGATCACAGCGCTTCCGTCGACGGCCGGTGCGCACAGCCGCGTCGTCGCGCAGCTCAACGGGCCGGTCAGCACCGCGCGCAGCGACGCCGGCATCGTCGTCACCGAGCACGGTGTCGCCGATCTGCGTGGGTTGACCCTGCCGGAACGGCGCGAGCGAATGCTCGCCGTCGCGGACCCAGGGCACCGGCCTGCGCTGGTCGCACAACTCGACGCCATCACTGCAACCGTCGGAGGAGCACCATGAGACGCGCCGCGATCGTCGCCCCCGTCCGGACTGCCGTCGGTACGTTCGGCGGAACGCTGCGATCCGTTCCCGTCGAGGATCTCGTGGCCGTAGTGGTCCGCGAGGTCATCGACCGGTCTGGAGTTGACCCCGAGCGGCTCGAAGAGGTCATCTTCGCGCAGTCGTACCCGAACGGCGAGACGCCGTGTGTGGGTCGCTGGGCGGCGCTGCACGCGGAGCTGCCCGAACACGTACCCGGGTTCCAGCTCGACCGGCGGTGCGGAGGCGGGCTTCAGGCTGTGGCGACAGCAGCGATGATGGTGCAGACCGGTTCCGCTGATGCCGTCATCGCAGGCGGTGTCGAGAGCATGAGCAACGTCGAGCACTACACCACTGACGTCCGCTGGGGGAAGCGCTCCGGTGGCACGAACCTTCACGACCGGCTCGACAGGGGACGACTGCGTTCGCAGCCCGAATGGCGGCACGGGGCCATCAGCGGGATGATCGAAACCGCCGAGAACCTGGCGGTTCGCTACGGGATCACCCGGGACGAGTCCGACGCTTTCGCCGCTCGAAGCCACCAGCGTGCCGCCGCCGCTTGGGCCGATGGTCGCCTCGCCGAGGAGGTCGTGCCGGTCAACGTGCGTCAACGACACGGTGGCGTGCTGACCTTCGACCGGGATGAGGGCATCCGCCCTGACAGTACGGAGGTCACGCTGAGCCGGTTACGAAGCATCCAGCCGGACGGCGTGGTGACCGCCGGCAACGCGTCGCAGCAGAACGATGCCGCCGCCGCGTGCCTGGTCGTCGCCGAGGAGGCTCTCGACGACCTGAACCTCGAGCCACTGGCCTACCTACGAGGTTGGGCAGCCGCCGGATGCGATCCAGCGCACATGGGCATCGGTCCGGTGCCCGCCACCGCCAAGGTGTTCGCGCGAACGGGGCTCGGGTTCGACGACCTCGACCTGGTGGAGGTGAACGAGGCGTTCGCCACCCAGGTCCTCAGCGTGCTGAGCGAATGGGGATGGCACGACCACGACCGACTCAACGTCAACGGTTCGGGCATCTCGCTCGGCCATCCCGTCGCGGCCACTGGGGTGCGCATGATGACGACGCTGCTGTTCGAACTGCGCCGGCGCGGCGGACGGTACGGGCTCGAGACCATGTGCATCGGCGGCGGCCAGGGCATGGCCGCGATCTTCGAGATGGCATGACGAACCCGGGAACGACGCCACCCGAGCGGACCGACACGTCCCAACCCGTCCCTGAGCAGCCGGACGACTGGACCGAGCCCGGGGCCTACCCCGTCGCCGCGGGCGTTCATCGCATCCCCCTGCCGATGCCTCACGACGGGCTACGCGCAGTCAACCTCTACCTCATAGAGGCGGAAGAGGGCCTCCTCGCGATCGACTCCGGATGGGCGATCCCGGAAACGACTCAACACCTCACCAGTGCCCTCGCGCGACTCGGGCATACACCCCGACGATCGGCCGTCAAGGCCCGCACTCAAGCAACCAACCAGCTCAGGAGCCTGCTCGTGCACGTCGACGACGATCTACGCCAGCGGTTGACCCATCGACGCACCCTGCGCATGGTCGAGCGCACGTCACGCATCCGGCCCACCGGCGGCACCAAGCGGGCGATGCGATCGCTCGCGCGCCGATGGCTGCTGCTCACCGAGGAGATCGGCGAGCTCGAACGGGCCCTGGGCGAGCTGGTCCAGAACCATGTGCCGGAGCTGCTCGAGCGGCCCGGCATCGGGGTGATCAGCGCCGCCCAACTGCTCGTCACAGCAGGCGCCAACCCCGATCGGCTGCACTGCGAAGGAGCGTTCGCCGCGCTCTGTGGTGCTACGCCGGTCCGGGCATCATCTGGGCAGACGATCCGGCATCGCCTCAACCGCGGCGGCGACCGGCAGGCCAACCACGCGCTGTGGACTATCGCCCGCGTCCGACTGGTTCACGACGAGCGCACCCGCGCCTACGCAGCAAGACGCACCACCCTCGGTGACAGCCGCAAAGAGACTCTGCGGCGGCTGAAGCGCTACGTCGCTCGAGAGGTCTACCCGATCATCCTGCGGGCCCTCGGACCTCACGCTCGCCCCCGTTGACATAGGGGCATCACTCACCGGAAATGCAGAGAACCGCCCCGTACGGGGCGGTTCTCGTGGTGGAGGTGATCGGATTTGAACCGACGGCCCCTTCGTTGCGAACGAAGTGCTCTGCCGAACTGAGCTACACCCCCAAGGATGCGGGCGCCCCGGTGCGAGCCGGAGCGAGGCGGGATGGTAGCCGCGCCCTCACCGGGGAGCCAACGGCGCCTCGGAGCGTGCGCCCACGCGACCGGGCACCTGGCCGGGGTCAACAGTCGCCGCCCACGTCTCCGTCCGCGGTGCCCGCCGGCGCCTGGCCGCTGAGGGTCTGCGGCCCGTTCGACGGGTCGACGTCCTCGTCGGCCGTGGGCTCCTCGCCGCCGGACCGCTCCTCCGTCTCATCGCCCACGTCGCCGCCGTCCGCGCCGTCATCGACCGTCGACAGCTCGGCCTCGGCGTCGCCGTGCAGCAGCCACGACACCATGCCGGGGATGGCCGCCTCGTCGAGCTCGAGCACCTCGGCCCGACCGATCGTGGTCGGCTCACCCGGGAGGGCACGGCCCTCGAGGTCGCCGGCGACCGTGTCGCGGTGCTCACGGACGAGCTGTTGGAGCCGCATCAGGTCGAGCGAGCTGTCGAGCTCCACCGACCGGGCGATGGTGTTGGCGACCCGCAGCAGCTGGGGCAGGTCGTCGAACACCCCGAGCTCGGCGAGCTCGGCCCGGACCTCGGCGATCAGGCGGTGCTGGCGGGCGATGCGCCCGTAGTCGTCGTCGAGCTGCCGGGCGCGCACGAAGGCCAGCGCGTCCCGACCATCGAGGTCGACGCAGCCCGCGGGCAGGTCGAGGTGCGACCCGTCGTCACGCAGCGGCTCCTCGAGGTGCATGGAGACGCCTCCGAGCTGGTCGATGACGTCGACGAACCCGCCGAAGTCGACCATCACGACGTGATCGATGGTGACACCTGTCAGAGCGGTCAGGGTCTCCACCGTGCAGGTGGCGCCGCCGCGGCCGTCGGCCTCGCCGATCTCGTAGGCGGCGTTGATGCGACCCCGGCTGCCATCGCAGCGTTCGACCACGCTGTCCCGGGGCACGTTGAGCATCCGCACCTCCTCGGCGTGGGGCGCGAGGCGGGTCAGCGCGATGACCTCGGTGCGTTCACCGGGAGCGTCTCCCGTGCCGAGCTCGCGCCGCTGTTCGGGTGTGAGGTCCTCCCGCGAGTCCGACCCGAGGACCAGCACGGTCAACGCCTCGGCCTCGGACGCCTCGGCGCCGTCACCACGCGACGACTCCGCATCGCTCTCGGGTACCTCACCCAGGCCGCTGACATCGACGCGTTCGATGCTGCGGTCGATGGACCAGACCGAGGCCACCACGACCAGGACGAGCGACCCGACGAGCACGCCCACCGCCGTCACCGAACGCCGCCCCCACTCGCGACGGCGCTGGATGGTCGGCGGGGTGGCGCGGTCGGCGTGCTGACCCACGTGTGGTGGCCTCTCGCCTGCCTCGGTGCACGGGACGGTCCCGTACAGACGACGCACCACGATGGCCGACGGTTGCAACCCCCGACGCCGCCGTACGGCCGGATGCGCGGTCGGCGTGGCAGCGAGGCTGGCCGTCCCACGTACGAACGACGGTGGTTCCTTGGGCGTGCGGTCAGCCGCGACCGTCGGCGAGGAGGCGTTCGACCGTCTCGCGGTGCGCGTCGAGCGCCGCTCGCAGGTCGCGCTGACCGGCTGCCGTGGTGAGGTCGCCCCGGGTCCGCTCGGTGATCGCCCGCGCCGCGTCCGTCGCCCGACGAAGGCCCCGCGTCAACCCGTCCGGCGCATCGATCGTGACCAGCGCCGACAGGATCTCCTGCATCGTGTCGAGCCGGGCCTCGGCCGCGGCGAGGTCGCCGTCGCGGACCCGGTCGAGGCACGACCGCCGCAGCTCACCGACCGTCTCGGCCAGCCCGTGCAGCCACGATGCGTCGTCGACCCCGACCGCCTCGGGGCCCGGCAGCGCGGCGCCGGTGCAGGCGGCGCGGGTGAGCACGGCCTCGGCGACCTCCTTGGCGGCATCCGGGACGAACCCGGCGTGCAGCACCTCGGGGAAGGGCGAGCTCGCCGCCACCGCGGCGTCGAGGTGGGCCCGGGCGTCGGCGATGAGCGCGTCGGCTCGGTCGAGCTCGGTGCGGTGCACGGCACGGATGGCGTTGGCCGCCGCGCGGATGGCGTCACGCGACGCGGCCAGCGCTGCCTCACGTGCCTCGTGCCGCGCGACGAAGCGGACCCGTACGGGGTCGCTCAGCGCGAGCAGGTCGCCCGCCGCCGGCGGGGGACCCGCCTCGGCCACGTCAGCCGTCCCAGCGGCGCAACCGCACCGACGACTCGCCGACCGCGGCGCCGACGGGGACCTGACGCGGTGCCTGATCGGCCTCGAGCCGGCGCACCACGCTGCGGACCTGATCGGCCTGGAGCTTCCAGCGGCGCAGGAGGGCGACGTAGGTGCCGGTTGCCGACAGCGACAGCACGGCGATCGCCCACAGCGCGCCACCGAACACGACCGCGAGCGCGACCGACACGCCGGTGCCGGCGACCAGCCGCAGGAACCAGGTCCGGCGCGCCATCACCCGAGGATCCTCGCGCCGGACCGGCCGCGGCTCCTCGACCGGCGCGATGCCGACGTGGTCGACGATGCGGCCGGCGTCACCGGGCACCAGCAGCGCACGGCTGCCGGAGCGCTGGGTCGGGGTCTTGAGGACGTCCATCGCGCGTTCGAACCCTCCCACGGTCGCGTGCGGCGAGCCGTTCCGTGACCGCAGAGCCGACGGGACCAACAGAGCGGCCCAGAGCAGGACCAGCAGCACCAGCGCTTCGTTCACCCCACCACCTCGGTGTCCCGGTGCACTCGTCGCCTTCCGCGCGGGGCCCGGAGCGTCGTCGGGGCCGCGCCGTCGCGACGGTAACACCGGCCCCCTGGTGCCTCGAAGCACCCGGGACCACCCGCGGGAAGGTAGCCGTGCGGGAACTTCCACCTGGCCCGTGTGCGAACAGCGGGCGACGCCAGGACCGGCGGGGCACGACGCGCACCTGACGACCCTGGGCAGGGGCCGCGGACTACGGCAGATCGAGGTCGCCGGAGCGCCCGCCGGTCTTGCGCCGCAGGCGGACGTCGGTGATGCGAACGTCCTTCTGCACGGCCTTCACGAGGTCGTAGAGGGTCAACGCCGCGACCGACACCGCCGTCAGCGCCTCCATCTCGATGCCCGTCCGGTCGGCGGCCACGGCGGTGGCCGTGATCGTGACCACCCCACCGTCGGCGTCGACCGTGACGTCGACGTCGACCGAGCTGAGGGCCACCTGGTGGCACAGCGGCAGCAGCTCGGGTGTGCGCTTGGCGGCCTGGATCCCCGCGATGCGGACGACCGGGAACGCGTCGCCCTTCGGCAGGTCGCCGTCGAGCAGCCGCCGCGCCGTCGCCGGCGCCATCACCACACGGCCCTCGGCGACCGCGGTCCTCGCCGTCACCGGCTTGTCGCCGACGTCCACCATCCGCGCGTGGCCGTGGGCGTCCAGGTGGGTCAGGTCCTCGCCGTCGTCCGACATCAGTCGACCAGCAACTGGACGTCGACCTGGGTGCCAGGCTCCACCGTGGTCACGTCCTCGGGGATGATCGCGAGGCCGTCGGCCAGGGCGATCGACGACACCAGGTGCGAGCCCTGCCCCCCCGTGGAGGACGCGGTCCAGCGCCCCTCGGTGTGGGCGAGGCGCACCCGCAGGAACGAGCGCTTGTAGGGCGGCGAGGTGAGCGTCTCGGTGACCTCGGCGCGGACCCGCGGGCGGGCGACGTCGCGGCGTCCCTGCATCGTGCGCAGCGCCGGCCGGACGAACACCTCGAACGAGACGAACGCCGACACCGGGTTGCCCGGCAACCCGACGATCGGCACGTCACGGACGCGGCCGAGGATCTGCGGCATCCCGGGCTGCATCGCGACCTTCGCGGTGGTCACCTCGCCGAGGGCGCCGATCACCTCGGGGAGCAGGTCGCGGGTCCCGGCCGACGCCCCGCCCGTGCAGACCACGAGGTCGGCGTGACCGAGGTTGGAGTCGAGGGCGTACATCAGCGCCTTGCGGTCGTCACGCACGATGCCGCCGCTGAAGGGCGTCGCTCCCGCCTGCCGGACCAGGGCCGCGATCATCGGGCCGTTGCCGTCACGGATCTGGCCGGGACCGGGCGTCTGGTCGGCCGGGACCAGCTCGTCGCCGGTCGCCAGCACCACGACCCGCGGTGGCGGGTTGCAGGGGACGCGCACCTGACCGGCGTTGGCCAGGAGGGCGACGTCGGCCGGGGTGATGCGTCGCCCGGCAGCGACCAGCGGCTGGCCCGGCGCGAGGTCCTCACCGACGCGCCGCACGTTGGAGCCCGGCGTGTACGGCCGGTGGAAGCTGACCCGGTCGTGCTCGCCGGAGGTGGTCTCGACCGGGACGACCGTGTCGGCACCCACCGGGATGGGCGCACCCGTCATGATGCGCACGCACCGACCGGGCGAGATCTGGGGGATGTCGCTGTCGCCGGCCGCGATCTCGCCGATGACCGGCAGCTGGACCGGCTGGCCGATCGAGGCGTCGCTGAGGTCCGAGGCGACGACCGCGTACCCGTCCATCGCGCTGTTGGGGAAGGCGGGCAGCGACACCCGGCTGACGACGTCCTCGGCCAGGACGAGCCCGACCGAGTCGAGGACGCGCAGCTCGATCGGATCGGTCTGCGGCAGCAGGTCGAGCAGCGCGTCGAGGTGATCCTCGACGCTGGTCATCTCGTCCGCCGTCACCACATCGTGACGGCCGCGCCCGACGAACCCGCTCACGTCCGGACCTCCGATCGGCGGCTGCTCACGGCTGCGTCTCGAGCCACTCGCGCAGCCAGGCGACGAAGTCGGGGCCGAGGTCCTCACGGATGGCCGCGAGCTCCACGGTCGCCTTGAGGAAGCCCAGCTTGTCCCCGGTGTCGTGCCTCGGTGCGTCGAGCACGATACCGACGATTGGCTCGTCGGCGGCCAAGGTCTGGAGCGCATCGGTCAACTGGATCTCGCCGCCGCGGCCGGGCGGGGTGTCGTGCAGGACCGGGAAGATGCTGCCGGGCAGCACGTAGCGCCCGACGACGATGAGGTTGGACGGCGCCTCGTCGACCGGCGGCTTCTCGACCAGCTCCGAGATGCGGTACTCGCCGGGCTCGTCCCCCGGTGTGACGTCCGCGACCCCGTAGAGGTGCACCTGGTCCTCGGGCACCTCCATCAACGCGACGACGGCGACCCCGGTGCGGTGGTGGGCGGCGATCATGCGCTCGAGGAAGGGCGTGCGCGGGTCGACGATGTCGTCGCCCAGGCAGACCACGAAGCTCTCGTCGCCCACGTGGTGTTCGGCCTGGAGGACCGCGTGCCCGAGGCCGAGCGCCTCCCCCTGCCGCACGCTGTGGATGCTGACCAGGTCGGCCAGGTCACGGACCGCCGCGAGGTCGTCGGTCTTGCCCTTGTCCTCGAGCGCGGCCTCGAGGTCGAGCAGCCGGTCGAAGTGGTCCTCGATGGTGCTCTTGCCGGAGGCCGTCACCAGCAGCACGTCGTCGAGCCCGGCCCGGGCGCACTCCTCGACGATGTACTGGATGGCCGGTCGGTCGACCACCGGCAGCAGCTCCTTCGGGACGGCCTTGGTGGCCGGCAGGAACCGGGTCCCGAGGCCGGCGACGGGCAGGACGGCCTTGCTGACCACACGGTGACCTTCGACGAGCCGGGAGCGGGTGACGTTCGCCGGAGCCTACTGCCCGGTGTCGCGGTTCCCGGGGCCGCGACGGCCCGGCCGGCCGTACGCTGGCGGCCGAGCTGGGCGATCCCGGCGGGCAGGGGTGAGGTGGAGGCGCAGGGCGGGCCGCACGCAGGTGGCGCCGACGGCGACGTCGCGCTGACCCGTGCGCGCAAGTCGGCGCTCCGCCGGGCGATCCGCCTGGCCCGCGACCAGCTCTCGGCCACCGACCGTGCGGTGGCGTCCGCCGCCGCCGAGGAACGACTCTGGCGCCTCCCCGAGCTGCGATCGGTCAGGACGGTCGGCCTCTACGCCGCCCACCGGGGCGAGGTCGACCTCACGGGCTTCGCGGACCGCGTGCGCGCCGCCGGGGCGCGGACCCTACTGCCCCGGGTCGTGGGTGACGACCTCGATCTGGTCGCCAGCACGTCGACCTCGCCCCTCGTGGCGGGCTTCCGGGGGATCGCCGAACCCACGGGACCCTCGGTCGACCCCGAACAGCTCGACGTGATCGTGGTCCCCGGCGTCGCGTTCGACCCCAACGGTGGCCGGCTCGGCCAGGGCGGCGGCCACTACGACCGGCTGCTGGCCCGCCTGCAGCCGCACACCGTCCGTATCGGCGTGAGCTTCGCCTGCCAGCTCGTGCCGAGCGTCCCCCGCGAGGACCACGACCTCCCCCTGGACCTGGTGGTCACCGACCGCGGCACCTACCGGACCGGGGCACGCCCCGTCGAGGAAGGTTGAGCGGCGAGCGGTCCCCGGTCTTGCGAGGACCGCGACGACCGGGCATCCTCCCGTAGCTGGCACTCTCGCCCGCCGAGTGCGAACACCCGCCACGGCCCACCGGCCCGCCACCGGTCCGTCGTCGGCCCGTCCCACGGAGGTCCTCACGTGCCCACCTACGAGTACGCGTGCCGCAGCTGTGGTCAGCACCTCGAGGTCGTGCAGTCGTTCAAGGACGACGCGCTGACCGAGTGCCCGAGCTGCGAGGGTCAGCTGCGCAAGGTCTTCAGCGCGGCCGGGATCATCTTCAAGGGCTCCGGCTGGCACGTGAAGGACTACGCCGGCAGCTCGAAGGGCGCCAGCACCACCTCCTCGGGCTCGTCCGACAGCGGCACGTCCGACAGCCGCACGTCCGGGTCCTCCGACAGCGGGACGTCCGACACCAGCTCGTCCGACTCGAGCTCGTCCTCCACCGCCGCCACGTCCGCGTCGTCCTCGAGCACCACTTCGGACGCCAAGAGCGCCTGACCCCACCGGCGGGGCTCCGCGGAGCGAGGTGCCTGGGTGACGGTCCTGCACGCGGTCTGGAGCGATGGTCACCTCCTCCTTTGGGGTGAGCGGCCGTTGACCGGTGGGCGGCTCCCCCAGCCGCGCGGACGAGCGCCGGTCGACGGCCGGGCACGACGACACCCGTACGCGGTCCGCAGGTCCGAGCTGCTCGACGCCGCGGGCCACCTCACCGGCCTCGAACACCTCGACGCGCTCCGGGTCACCGAGACCGAGATCGTGCTACCGACCAGCGCGACCTCGCCCCTGCCGTCACCGGGCCTGCCCGGCGCGAGCGATGTCGGCGAGGACGCACGGAGCCTCCGCTCGTGGCGGGTCGACGCCATCGAGGTCGCCGGCGCCGACGCCCTCGATCTGCTCCTCGCGATCCCGACCGACCCGCCGCCTGACGCGCGTCCCGGCGCTTCCCTCCACGCGGCGGCCACGGTGGCCTCGCTCGCGTTGGAGCTCGCCGCGCGTGGCCGTGTGGTCCCGGGGCTCGTGCAACGCGCCGGTCGCTACGAGGGGCGGTGGCTGCCCGTGGTCGGCCCCGCCGAACGCCGCCGGCTCGCGGCGCTCGTCCCAGCCCTGCCACCCGCGCTGCTGGCCGCTGCCGGCGAGACCGAGCGCCCGGCCGGGACGGTCCTGCGCGAGGTGGTCGAGCAGCTCGTCGACGCCGCCTGCCGGTGCGCCCTCACCGACCAGCACGCCGGCACCCCGGCGCGACGACCGGGGGGTGAGGCGGCGTGGGTCCGCGCGCTGACCGACGACGATCCCGTGGTCGATCACGCCGACGTCGACGAGCTGCGGCAGCTGGCCGAGGAGGTGGCGGCCTGGCACCAGTCCGGGCAGCAGGCGGCTGCGCTCCGGGCTGCCTTCCGGCTGAGCCCACCCTCCGACAGCACCGAGGATGCCGACGAGGGGCAGGTCGAGGCCCCGGAGGGCTGGCGGCTCGAACTCGCCCTCCAGGCAGCCGACGACCCCAGCCTGATCGTGCTGGCCGCGGACCTGTGGCGTTCGCCGACGACCCAGGGCTTCCTCGACCGGACCCTCGAGTCCCCCGAGGAGCGGCTGCTCGGCGACCTCGGGCGGGCGGCCCGCCTCTACCCGGCGCTCGACCGGGCACTCGGCGCGGCCCGGCCCGAGGCGCTCGAGCTGGACCTCGACGAGGTGATCGCCTTCGTCGGCGAGACGGCCGGGCTGCTCGAGCAGGCGGGCTTCGGCGTGCTCGTCCCCGAGGAGCTGCGGCACCCGACGCGTCTCGGTGCACGCCTGCGGACCTCGTCCCGGTCGACCGGTTCGCAGCCGGCTGACGGCTCCGGGCTGCTCGGCTACGAGGGGATCGTCGACTACCGCTGGGAGGTCGCGATCGGCGACCAGAGCCTGACCGAGCAGGAGCTGGCGGAGCTGGCGCGCCTCAAGGCGCCGCTGGTGCGTCTGCGTGGCCGCTGGGTCCACCTCGGCGAGGAGGATCTCGCCGCTGCTGTGCGCCTCCTCGCCGAGCAGCCGGGCGGTGAGATGACGGTCGCCGAGGCGGCACGGCTCGGTCTCGGTGTCGCCGAGGCGGACACCGACCTCGACTTCGCCGGCGTCGCGGCCGACGGACCGCTCGGTGCACTCCTCGAGGGCGATGCGGACCCGCAGCTCGAAGCGTTGCCCACCCCCGACAGGCTGGAGGGTCAGCTGCGCCCCTACCAGGAGCGCGGCCTGGCCTGGCTGGCCTTCCTCGAGAGCGTCGGCCTCGGCGGCTGCCTCGCCGACGACATGGGCCTCGGCAAGTCCATCCAGCTGCTCGCCCTCCTCCTCCACGAACGCAGCGGCATCACCCGACGTTCGAAGCGGTGGCCGGCGCCGACGCTGCTGATCTGTCCGATGTCGATCGTCGGGAACTGGCAGCGCGAAGCGGCGAGGTTCGCCCCGTCCCTACGCGTCCTGGTGCACCACGGCCCCGATCGGGTGCGTGGCGAGGACCTGGCCGCCGAGGCGCGCCGCGCGGACCTGGTCCTGACCACCTACCACCTCGCCGCCCGCGACCAGACGGACCTCACCACGACCGCCTGGCGCCGGATCGCGCTCGACGAGGCGCAGAACATCAAGAACCCCGCGGCGCGCCAGAGCCGCGCGATCCGGGCGCTCGACGCCCCGAGCCGCCTCGCGCTGACCGGCACACCGGTCGAGAACCGCCTCACCGAGCTGTGGTCGATCATGGACTTCTGCAACCCCGGGCTGCTCGGGAACCAGAAGGTGTTCCGCGAGCGGTTCGCGGTCCCCATCGAGAAGCTGCACGACGACGACGCCGCGGAGCGTCTGCGCCGGATCACCCAGCCGTTCGTGCTCCGGCGGACCAAGACCGACCGGTCGATCATCACCGACCTGCCGGACAAGCTCGAGTTCGACGAGGCGTGCCGCCTGACCCGCGAGCAGGGCAGCCTCTACGCCGCGGTCGTCGAGGACATGCTCCAGCGCATCGAGGAGACCGAGGGGATCGAGCGGCGCGGGTTGGTGCTGCAGACGATGCTGCGGCTCAAGCAGGTCTGCAACCACCCGGCCCACCTGCTCGGCGACGGCTCGCCCCTCCCGGGCCGGTCCGGCAAGCTCGACCGGCTCGAGGAGGTGGTCGACGAGGTCCTCGCCTCGGGGGAGAAGGTGCTGGTGTTCACCCAGTTCGCGCGGTGGGGTGGACGGATGCAGCGTCACCTGCGCGAGCGGCTCGGCCGTGACGTGCTGTTCCTCCACGGTGGGATGAGCAAGGCCGAGCGCGACCGGACCGTCGCCGCCTTCCAGGCCGACGGGGGTCCGAGCGTGTTCCTGCTGTCGCTCAAGGCCGGCGGTGTCGGCCTGAACCTCACCGCGGCCAGCCACGTCGTCCACTTCGACCGGTGGTGGAACCCGGCCGTCGAGGACCAGGCCACAGATCGGGCGTTCCGTATCGGCCAGCGCCGTGACGTGGTGGTGCGCAAGCTGGTGTGTGCCGGGACGCTGGAGGAGCGCATCGCGGCGCTGATCGAGCACAAGAAGGACCTGGCCGAGCGCGTCGTCGGCGCCGGCGAGAGCTGGCTCACCGAGCTGTCCACCGACGAACTGCGCGAGGTGATCGCCCTCGGGTCGGACGCGGTCGTCGAGGACGAGGAGGTGCGCGATGCCGCGGCGTCGTGACCCCTGGGCGGACCGCTTCCCGCCGTCGTCCCCACCGATCCCGGTCGAGGGGGGCATCCGTGCACGCAGCCGTCGCGGTGCGATCGGCGCCAGCTGGTGGTCGCGACGGTTCCTGGAGGTCCTCGAGTCGCTCGGCATCGGCGGACGGCTCGACCGTGGACGGACCTACGCCCGCAAGGGCCAGGTCATCTCCCTCGAGGTCCAGCCTGGGGCCGTCACCGCGCGGGTCCAAGGTTCGCGGGCACGGCCGTACGACGCCCGGATCGCGCTGGACCGGCTGTCCGAAGCCGACTGGGAGCTGGCCGAGGAGGCGATGGCGGAGCGGGCCTCCTTCCTCGCCAAGCTGCTGGCGGGGGAGATGCCGATCGACATCGAGGACGCGTTCGAAGCATGCTCGACCGGGCTGTTCCCATCCGGCGCCGCCGAGCTCACCACCACGTGTTCGTGTCCCGACTGGGCCAACCCGTGCAAGCACCTGGCCGCGATGTACTACCTGCTGGCCGAAGCGTTCGACGAGGACCCGTTCCTGATGCTGCGGTGGCGGGGCCGCGACCGTGACGAGCTGCTCGGCCACCTCCGGGCGCTCCGCGGCACCGAGCAGCTTGCCCGGGCCGAGCCGTACGAGGACGATCCGTGGACGCCGATCGAACAGGCCGTGGTCCTCTCGATCGAGGAGCGGACGGAGGGCTTCTGGTCCGCCGGTCCGGAGTTGTCCGACCTTCGGCTGACGTCAGTTCCACCGACGGTCCCCGACGCGACCGTGCGGAGCCTGGCACCCCTGGAGCGGACCCTCGACGGCCGACCGCTCGGCGACGTCCTCGCCGCGGCGTACGCCACGATGACGAAGCGGGCACACACCCGGCTCACCGGCGACAGCGGGAGCCAGGCGCCGTCCTGACACGCCGTCAGGAGCGGACGCGCGCCTGGGGAGCATCCAGGTGCGAGGGCGTCCGGCTGTGGCGGGCCGCTCCGTCGTCCACAGGCTGCGGACGACTCGCTGCCACCTCGGCGCCTGGTCGTGCTCCCCTGCGGGCATGCGCCGCCCACCTCGCCTCTCCTCCTCCCGTCCCCCGCGGTCGGTCACCCCGTCCCGACCGGAGGTGGGCGGCGCCCCACTCGTCCTGCCGTCGTGGCTGGATGCGATCAGCGACCGCTGGTGGGGTCTGACACCACGGGTCCGGACCACCGTGGTGGCCGTCCTGCTCCTGGCGCTCGCCGCGTCGTCGGCCGTGCGGGTGGTCTCCTCCCCCTACGGCCCGCCGGTCCCGCTCCTGGTCGCCGCCGAGGACCTTGCTCCCGGCACCGTGCTCGACGACACGGTCCTGCGGCCGGCGCGGTGGCCGGGTGAGCTGGCCCCGTCCGGCGCACGGACCGACCCGACCGGGACGCTGACGGCTCCGCTGCCCGCCGGCGCGGTCCTGACCGACGGGCACGTCACCGACCGCGGCCTCGGCGGTGTGGTCGGACCGGGGATGGTCGCCGTGCCGCTGCCCGCCGAGCTCGTGCCCGCTCTGGAGGTCGGCGCCGCCGTCCAGGTGATCGCCAGCGCCATGGACGGTGCGGGGCTCGTGCTGGCCGACCAGGCCGAGGTGCTGGCCCTCGACGGCACCTCGATGTGGCTCGCGGTGCCGGCAGCAGCAGCCGCCGACGTCGCAGCCGCGGGCCTGCGCGGAACCATCGCGCTGGCGGTCGTCCCGGCGGCCGCACGCGACGGGCCGTGACGTCAGCCCGCGGTCGACGCCGCCCCTCGGGCAGCGTCGGCCGCCAACTCGTCAGCGAGCGAAGCGAAGCCGAGCCGGTGGAGCGGCAGCGACGCGCCCCAGTACAGCCGGCCCGACAGCCCCTTGGGGTGGAAGCGGGTCAGCTGCTCGAGCACGCTGCCGCGGCCGTCCTCGGCCGGGCGCACCCGGAACTCGAGCCACGCGTCACCCGGCAACTTCATCTCCGCACGCAGGCGCAACAGGTGCGGCCGATCGACCGCCTCGACCCGCCAGAAGTCGACCTGGTCACCGACGGCCAGCTCCGACGGGTGCGGCCTGCCACGGCGCAGGCCCACCCCGCCGACCATCCGGTCGGCCACCCCACGGACCTGCAGCAGCCAGTCGCGGCGGCCGTACCCGCGATCGCCCCCGACCTCGCACACCGTGGCGAACAGCTGCTCGGGTGACGCCGCGCTGCGGGCGGTGCGTCGGTCGGTGAAGACCGTCCCGCCCGACCAGCCCGGATCGCTGGTCTGCGGGTCCTCCGGGTCGGGCGAACCGTCGCGCCGGGCGCGTGTCGCGCCCGCCCAGGTGGTGGCCACGTCCAGGTCCTGAACGCGCTCCAGGGCCAACCGCACCGTCTCGCGGAACGGGAGGGTCTCGTGGGGCATCAGGCGGTCGGCCGTGTCGCCTCGGACCACCACCTCGTTGACCAGGCTCTCGACCAGCGGCCGGGCCAGGCCGGGCGGCAGCGGCGTGACGAGCCCGATCCAGAGCGACGACAGGCCCGGGGTGAGCACCGGGACGGGGACGATCAGGCGCCGGCCGAGGCCCGAGATCTCGGCGTAGACCTGCATCAGCTCCTGGTAGCTCATCACGTCCGGCCCACCGACGCCGATGACCTGCCCGGCGGTCCGATCGACCTCCAGGACCTCGCACAGGTAGTGGAGGACGTCACGCACACCGATCGGCTGCACCCGGGTCCCCACCCACCGCGGGGTGGTCATCACCGGTAGGACCTCGACGAGGTTGCGCAGCATCTCGAACGAGGCGCTGCCGGAGCCGATGATGATCGCCGCGCGCAGCTCGGTGACCGGGACCGGCCCGTCGGCGAGGACCGCGCCGACCTCGTGGCGCGACCGCAGGTGCTCGGAGAGGTCATCGTCCTCGTCCCCGAGCCCACCGAGGTAGACGATACGGGACACCCCGGCGGCGGCGCACGCGTCGCGCACGTTGGCCGCGGCCTGCCGGTCGCGCTCGGCGAAGGCGTCCTCGCCGTCCATCGAGTGGATCAGGAAGTACACCGCATCACAGCCGGCCACCGCGGCGTCGAGGCTCGGGCGGTCGAACACGTCGCACTCGGCGACTTCCACCTGATCGCGCCACGGGCGCCCGTCGAGCTTGTCCGGGGTCCGCGCGACGCAGCGCACCTCGTGCCCCCGAGCGAGCAGCTCGGGGACCAGGCGACCGCCGATGTAGCCGGTGGCTCCGGTGACCAGGACGCGCACGGGGATCCTCTCGTCACCTCCTGTTCGACCCAGGCACACCGTCCGGACGGTCGGCCCTGCCCGTCCGAGGCCGGCAGCCGCCTACGCTCCCGGCGCCCGCCGGCGGCCGCCCACGTCCGCCGTGCTCGCCTCACCCGTGTTCCTGCTGATCCAGGCCATCGTGCTCGGCCTCCTCCAGGGGTTGACCGAGTTCCTCCCGGTGTCCTCCTCGGGGCACCTCCAGGGCGTGCCGTACCTGCTCGGGTGGGAATCGGGCTCGTTGACCTTCGACGTGATGGTCCACGGCGGCACGCTGATCGCCGTCGTCGCCTACTTCCGCGAGGACCTGTGGTACCTCGCCACCCGATCGGTCGGGCGCGGGGTCGTCGAGGACGGCGAGCAGCGGCGCGCGCAACGGGTCGTGCTGCTGCTGGCCATCGGCACCCTGCCCGCGGCCGTCATCGGCGTCACCTTCGAGTCCACCTTCGAGGCCGCCTTCGCATCCCCGCGGGTCGTCGCCGGGTTCCTCTACGTCACCGCCCTGTTGCTGACCAGCGCCGAGCTGCTGCGTCGGCGGCGTGCCGCTGCCTCGCTCGGCAAGCCCGTCGCCGAACTCGTGGGTGCGGAACGGGACATCGACCCCGGCCGACGCGAGGACACCATCGGCTTCCGCGACGTGGCCGTCATCGGCCTCGCGCAGGCCCTGGCGATCTTCCCGGGCGTGTCCCGGTCGGGCGCCACCATCGTGGCCGGCATGGGTCTCGGCCTGTCCCGCGCCGCCGCCGCCAGGTTCTCGTTCCTGCTGTCGATCCCGATCGTCCTCGGTGCGACCGTCTCCCGGCTGCCCGACCTCGGGACCACCGATCCGGGCACGTTGCCGTTCGGCCCGGTCGAGATCGCCGCGGGTGTCATCGCCGCGGCGGTCAGCGGCTACTGGGCGATCCGCTTCCTGCTCCGCCTGGTCCAGACCGACGACCTGTTCGGGTTCGCCCGGTACGTCGCCGTCTTCGCCACCCTGCTACTGGCCGGCACGTTCATGATCGGCTGATCATCTCCGACCGAGCGGTACACGATGACCGGGGGAAGGAGGGTGCGATGCGAGTGCTCGTCACCGGGGCCAGCGGACTGATCGGCCGCGCCTTCCTCGCCAGCGACGAGGCGGCCGACCTGGACCTCGTCGCCACGGACCTGTCGCCCCGCGACGCGGATGTGGCCGCCCTGGACGTCCGCGACCCCGCAGCGTGCCGTCGGGCCGTCGACGGGGTGGACGCCGTGTTGCACCTCGCCGCGGACCCGGACCCCTTCGCCGATCTGGTCACCTCGGTGCTGCCGGTGAACGTGATCGGCACCTACCACGTGCTCGCCGCGGCCGAAGCCGTCAGCGTCCCCCGGTTCGTCTGGTCGTCCAGCATCTGGGCGATCGCGGGCTACCCCGAGGACCACCTCGTGCTCGAGACCGATGCCCCACGCCCCGGCAGCCACTACGGCGTCGGCAAGGCGGCCTGCGAGGCGCTGTGCGCCGCGCACGCGACCTGGTCGTCCACCACCTCGGTGTCGGTACGGATCGGGGCGTACGGCCCCCGGCCCGAACCCGGCGACTCGGATCGCGAACAGCGCGCCTGGCTCAGCGTCCGCGACGCCAACCGGCTGCTGCGCCTCGCCCTGAGCGCAGACATCGACGGCCACGAGGTCGTCCATGGGGTCTCGGCCAACGACCACCCGCTGGTGTCCCTCGAACGGACCACCTCGCTGCTCGGGTACGAGCCGCTCGACCGCGGCGGGGTGCGCAGATGAGCCGCCACGCGATCACCTACGAGGAAGCGTTCGAGGCGGCGCGCCGCCGGTTCCTGGCCACCAGCGACCTGGTCATGAGCCGGTTGCAACGCGACCTCAACGTCAGCCGCGCCACCCTGTACCGCGTCGTCGGCGGACGCGACCGGCTGCTCGGCGACGTGCTGCACGACCTCGGCCGCCGGACCCTGGAGTCCGCCGTCCGCGAGGTCGACGAGGAGGGCACCGAAGGCGTCGAGCGCATCCTGGAGATCTCGCGCCGCTTCGAGGGCGCCATCTCCACGTTCGAGCCGCTCCAGCGCTTCCTGACCGCCCACCCGCAGATCGCCCTGCCGATCCTGTTCACCGCCGAGGGGCGCGTCCACGAGCGCATGGTCGACCTGTGGAGCGAGCTGTTCACCGACGCGGTCGCCGCCGGTGAACTCGACCTGCCCGACGGCCCGCGCGAGACCGCCTACCTCTACGTCCGGGTCGGTGAGTCGATGCTGTTCTCCAGCCTGCTGGCCGGTGTGCAACCCGACGCGGTCGCCGCCGAGCAGGTCCGCCGCGCGGTGCTCGGCGCCCGGTAGTCGGCGGCTCGCGACCGGCGGGTAACGCCCACTGAGCCATGTGAAGAACTCTTGACATGGTGTCACGGATCCTTCACACTCCCGCATGTCGAACATCTTCGACATCGTGTCCAGTATCCCCGACAGGAGTCGTGGTGGCGTTCGAGGAGAAGCGTGCGTGGGCCATGGGGGTGGTCACGGTGGTCGCCTACGCCACCTACCTCGCCATCGTCCTGCGCCGGGCAGGCGGCGGTGAGCTGACCGAGGTGGCCTACGCAGCGACCATGCTGTGGACCATCGGGGCGGCCATCGTCGCCGCCATCGTCATCCACATCGGGCTGGCGATCGCCTCGCCCGAGGACGCGGACCGCCGCGACCAGCGCGACCGCGAGATCGAACGGTTCGGCGCGCACGTCGGCCACTCGTTCGTGGTGATGGGGGCCCTGGCTGCGCTCCTGCTCGCGCTGACCGAGTCCGCGCCGTTCTGGATCGCCAACGTCATCTACCTGGCGTTCGCCCTGTCGGCGGTCCTCGAGTCGATCGCCCGGATCGTCGCCTACCGCCGCGGGTTCCAGCCGTGGTGAAGCCGACCAGGGTCACCAACGACATCCGTCGCCTGCGCTTCCTGCACGGGGAGATGACACAGGCCGAGCTCGCCGATCGTGTCGGGCTCACCCGCCAGACGATCATCGCCATCGAGAAGGGGCGCTACTCGCCGTCGCTCGAGGTGGCGTTCCAGATCGCCCGCGTCTTCGGGGTCCCCCTCGACGACGTCTTCCAGTACCCCGAGACCGAGACAGGTGCACGATGAAGGCGCAGATCAACCGGCGGTACGGCTCCCCCGACGTCATGCGGCTCGAGGAGGTGGCCGATCCGGTGATCGGGGCCGACGAGGTCCTGATCCGGGTCCGGGCGGCCTCGGTCAACGCCGGCGACTGGTTCGTCCTGACCGGGACGCCCTACCTGCTCCGCCTCGCGTTCGGCCTCCGTCGACCCCGGGTGCAGATCCGTGGGAGGGACGTCGCCGGCGTGGTCGAGGAGGTCGGCGCCGACGTCACCGAGTTCGCACCCGGCGACGCGATCTACGCCGAGGTCGAGCGGGGCAGCTTCGCCGAGCTGACCCGGACCCGCGCTCGCTTCGTCGCCCCGAAGCCTGCCGGCCTCACCTTCGAGCAGGCCGCTGCCGTCCCGCTCGCCGCAGGCGCTGCCCTGCAGGGGCTGCGCGATGCCGGAGGACTCCAGCCCGGCCAGCGGGTCCTGATCCACGGGGCGTCCGGTGGCGTCGGCACGTTCGCCGTCCAGATCGCCAAGGCGCTCGGTGGCGAGGTGACCGCCGTGTGCAGCACGGGCAAGGTCGACCTGGCTCACCAGCTCGGCGCCGACCACGTCATCGACTACACCCGCGAGGACCTGGCGGCCAGCGACCGCCGCTACGACCTGATCCTCGACGTGGCGGGCTGCCGCCCGCTGTCCGACCTCCGTCGTGTGCTGACCTCCGACGGGACGCTGGTGCTGGTGTCCGGTGGCGCCAACCGCTGGTTCGGTCCGATCGGGCGGATCCTCCACGCGCTCGCGCTGTCCCCGTTCGTGACGCAACGCCTGCGACCGCTGACCGCCAAGCGTGACGGCACGGACCTGCGGAGCATCACCGAGCTGATCGACGCGGGCTCGGTGACACCGGTCATCGAGCGGACCTACCCCCTCAGCGACGCGGCCGAGGCGATGCGCTACGTCGGCGCGGGCCACGCGCGGGCGAAGGTCGTCGTCACCGTGTGACGAGGCCCATCGACCCGGAGCTCACCGCACGAGCCCGTGCTCCATCGCGAACACGGCCGCGGCGGCCCGGGTCGAGCCGCCGATCTTGGCGTAGATGTGCTGGACGTGGTGCTCGGCCGTCCGGGGAGAGATGACCAGTTCGTTCGCGATCTGGCGGTTGCTCGAACCCGACGCCACCAGCCGCAGCACCTCGACCTCCCGGTCGGTGAGCCCGGCGGGCCAGGACCGGCGGGCGGCCGTCGGCTGCTCACCTGCGGCCGCGATGACCGCGCGGACGCAGTCCACGTCGAGGCCATCGGTCGCGCCACCGAGGTGGTGGGCGACCTCGTCCGGCGGCCTCCCCCGTCGGTGCGGCCGATCCTGGGTCATCGCCTGGAAGACGTCGGCGGCCGCCAGCAGGCGCGCCTCGGTGACGATCGCGGCACCGGTCGTGCCGTGGTGGTAGCCGGAACCGTCCATACGTTCGTGGTGCAGCCCCGCGATCCGTGCCAGCTCGGCCAGCTGGCTCGAGCGACCGAGGATGCGTTCGGTGTGGTACGGGTGGAGGCGGACCTGCTCCCACTGGCTCGAGGTGAGGCGACGCGGCTGCTCCCAGAGGGCGCTCGACACCGCGACCCGCCCGAGGTCGTGCAGGAGCGCTGCGTGACGGACCGCCGTCACCCGCTCGTCCGCGAGACCGAGCCGCACCGCCGCCGCCTCGGCCAGCTCGGCGACACCCGTGGAGTGACCGAGGCTGTAGGTCGACTTGAGGTCCACCATGTCGGCGAAGACCCGGGCGACCTCGTCGAGCTGGGACGGGGGGATGCAGCGCACCGGACGTGGTTCGACCTCGAGGACCTCGCGCCACACGTCCGCGTCGGCCATCCCGCGGAGCAGGTCCGGACCGACGCG
Source organism: Nitriliruptor alkaliphilus DSM 45188 (assembly GCF_000969705.1). Lineage (GTDB taxonomy): Bacteria > Actinomycetota > Nitriliruptoria > Nitriliruptorales > Nitriliruptoraceae > Nitriliruptor > Nitriliruptor alkaliphilus. Next base: position 1,781,428 of record NZ_KQ033901.1, on the reverse strand, counting down.
CGCGAACGTGTCGGCCACCGCGGGATCGAACCAGTGGCCCGCACGGTCCCGGACGATGTCGATGGCGGCCTCCGGACCGCCGAGTCGGTCGAAGATCACCGCCTGGGTGGCCACCAGCGCGAACCGTGCCGGGAGGGCGATGTCGTCGCCGGCACGTTGGAAGGCGCCGGCGCTGCCGTCCCAGACCTCGGTGCTGTCGCCGAGCGCGGTGGCGACCCGGTCGCCGAGGTGCAGCCGCTGCGCCATCCGCGTCCCGACCTCGCAGACCGAGCGGAAGACGGACCGGCCGCCGTCCTCACCGGCGGCCAGGACCCGCACCAGGTGCTGGACCCGGCGCGCCCCCCTGCCACGCCCGGCCAGGCCGAGCAGCGCCAGCGACTCGCGCACGTTCGCTTCGTCGGTGCGCTCCGCCTGCGGCATCACCCCGACGTCGTCCCCGAACAGGAACGCCAGCTCGTGGGATGACGCGGTGCAGCCGAGGTGGACCAGCAGGGTGGTGTAGTAGACGTCGCGGACCTGCACCTCGGGCAGCTCGCAGGCGCGTGCCAGCTCGGTCGCGAGGAGGCAGGCTCGGACCGCCTTCTCGGGCTCCTGCCCCATGCCGAGGTCGGTGGCGACCGACAGGGCAGCAAGCAGATCGGCCAACCGCAACTCGTCGTCCACGCCGCCCCACCACCTCGTCCCCGCCCACCTTGGCACGCCCGGCCGGTGATGGGTAGGTCTACCGATGCGACGGCGTGCCCCTCCGGCGGACGATCACCCGGACGATCCGGGAGGGATCACGATGCGCACACCGACACGATCGACCGACCGCGCACCACAGCCGCGGCCGACCCTGTTCACGCCGGCCTTCATCGCCCTGGCGTTCGCCTCGCTCGCCTACTTCACCGCCGCCGGGATGCTCATCCCGGCGCTCCCCCGGTTCGTCGAGGGACCGCTCGGTGGCGGCAACGTGGCGGTCGGTCTCGTCTTCGGGACCTTCAGCATCAGCGCCGTCCTCCTGCGTCCCGCGGCGGGGCTGTACGGCGACCGCCGCGGCAGACGGCCGCTCATGCTCGCCGGAGCGGCGGTGTTCGCGCTGTCCGTCCTCGCCTACGGGCTGGCACCGACGCCGGCCGTGCTCGCCGGCATCCGCCTCGTCAGCGGGGCCGGCGAGGCCCTGTTCTTCGTCGGCATGGCCACGGCATTCACCGACCTGGCACCGGCCGAGCGCCGCGGCGAGGCGATGAGCCTGGCGTCGCTGGCCCTGTACCTCGGGATCGGCATCGGCCCGGTCGTGGCCGAGGTGACGATCGCTCGGGGCGGCCTGACCGCGGTCTGGGTGGCGACGGCCGCGACGGCCGCGCTCGCGGCCCTCCTCGTGGTGCGCGTGCCCGAGACGCGGCCGACCTCGCCCGCCCCGGCACCCGCGGCCACCCGCCACCGGCTCGTGCACCCCGCGGGGGTGCTGCCGGGGATCGTGCTGCTGGCCAGCATCGTCGGCATGGCCGGCTTCGTCGCCTTCGTCCCGCTGCACGTGCTGGACATCGGCATGGCGAGCTCCGGCGTCGTGCTGGGTGTCTTCGCTGGCATCGTCGTCCTCATCCGCAGCGTCGGCGCCCGCCTCCCCGACGTCCTCGGCCCGGGGCGTGCCATCCGGGCGGCGCTCACCCTGTCGGTCATCGGACTGATGGTCGCCGGCACGTGGCACACGCCGGCGGGGCTCGTCCTCGGCGCCATCGTGCTGGCGGTCGGTATCGCGCTGCTGACCCCGTCTGTGTTCGCGCTGGCCGTCGCCGACGTCCCCGCCAGCGAGCGCGGACAGGTCATGGCGACCACCTCGGCGTTCATCGACATCGCCTTCGGAGCGGGCCCGATCTCCATGGGTCTGGTCGCGGCGTCCTTCGGCCGGCCAGCGGTGTTCGTCGCCGGGGCGGTCGCCGCCGGCGCGGGCCTGGTCCTGGTCGCCGCTACTCGCCTCGGGCGGCCGCGATCGGAGGCGGTCGAGCACGCCGTGGAAGGACACGGTGACCTCGGGGTAGGCGTCGCGGCGGTCGACGAGCTCGGCGCGGTGACGTGATCGCCCCCGTCGATCGCTGACGCCGACGCGACGGTGGAGCGATCCACGTGAGTAGTTCTCACCGCTGTTGTGAGCAGTCGGATCGGGGCGACGAGTAGGTGAGTGCTCACGCCGAAAGCCTCGATCCGAGGCTTCATGGTGCTCCGAGGGGCGGGCGACGAGCCCGCTGGATCACCCCCAGGAGCACGACATGAACAGCTCGACCACCACGCCAGGACGACGGCTCGGGCGGCACCTCGCCGCGACCGCCGTCCTGACCCTGCTGATGACCTCGCTCGTCACGCCCTTCGCGGCGAGCCCCGCGGCAGCGACGACCCCGGTGTCCTGCAACGGCGCCCCCGAGATCGCCCGGCTCCCCGTCGCAGAGCACGCAGGTCCCGCAGGCACCGTCCTCGACGTGGGGCCACTGACCGTCATGTTCAGCACCGTGACGGAGCCCGAGCCGGGGACCCACCACGTGAGTCTGCTCAAATGGACCTCCCCATCCGAGCCCGTCGCACACGTCCAGTTCTCCTACACGGACGGTGTCACGTCGGGCGTGTGGACGATCGCAACCAAGGCTCCCGACGCCGATCAGGTGGCCATCTTCGGGGCCGACCAACGCCTCGTCGAGGTCGTCTGGTGTGGTCCGCTGCCGGGCCATCCGGTGGACCAGCAGGCCCCGAGCGTCCTGTGTGGGGACAACGACGTGGTCGGCACCTTCGACGGTCTGGGCACGCAGGTGGTCGCCGTCAACGACGTCCTGACCTCCGGGGACTTCTGGATCAAGGTCACGAAGGTCAACAGCGGTAGCCACACACAGGCCATCAACTGGCCGACGTCGGAGTGGCTGCGAGCCATCCACACCCGCGCCACCGACGGGTCCGTCTCGGGCTTCGACCTGATCCCGGCGTGGATCGGCACGTCCGTCGGCGGCGATCTCGCGTTCGAGTGGATCGTGTTCTGCGGTGACGCCTCGCAACAGTCGCCCCAGGACCCCCAGGACCCGCAGGAGCCCGACGACCCACAGGAGCCCGAGCTTCCAGAGGACCCGCAGGAGCCCGAGCTTCCCGAGGACCCGCAGGACCCCGAACTGCCCGAGGACCCGCAGGACCCCGAGCTCCCCGAGGGCCCGCAGGACCCCGAGCTGCCCGAGGACCCGCAGGAGCCCGAGCTGCCGGAAGACCCGACGGACCCCCAAGACCCGGAGCTGCCCGAGGACCCGCAGGACCCCGAGCTGCCCGAGGACCCGCAGGACCCCGAGCTGCCGCAGGACCCGACGGACCCCCAGGACCCCGAGCTGCCCGAGGACCCGCAGGACCCCGAGCTGCCCGAGGACCCGCAGGACCCCGAGCTGCCGGAGGACCCGACGGACCCCGAGCTCCCCCAGCTGCCGGAGGACCCGCAGGACCCGGAGCTGCCCGAGCTGCCGGGGGACCCGCAGGACCCGGAGCTGCCCGAGCTCCCCGAGGAGCCGAAGGGTGACGACACGCCGGACGACCCCGAGACCACCGGTGACCCCGCGGACGAGTCGGACCCGACCGAGACCCCCGCACTGCCCGACGAGCCCGGCGGGACCGAGGGCGACGCCGACGAGACGACCGGCACCACCCCGAAGACCGACCCGTCCGACGGCTCGCCGACGGGTGACACGCCTGGTGACTCGCCGGCCGACGAGCAGTCCGTCACCATCGTGGCTGCGGTGACCATCGAGCGTGCCCACACCCTGAAGGCGCTGCAGGTCCGTGCCGACGACGACACGGACACCGAACACGAGACGGACACCGCGCACGAGACGGAAGTGCTGGCCTCGACCGGCACCGACGCCCGGTCGCTCGGTCTGCTCGCACTCATCCTGGTGGCACTCGGCGGGGCCCTCACCCGCCGTCAGGCGGAAGGCTGATCCACCCGCACGAGCTGCCACCGACGAGGCCCCGGCACCTGCCGAGGCCTCGTCCCGTTCCTCGGTCAGCGCCGGTCGAGCACGTCGTGGAGGAAGGCGGTGACCTTGGGGTAGGCGTCGATGCGGTTCTCGAGCTTGGAGAGCCCGTGCCCCTCGTCCTCGTAGATCAGCAGGTCGCTGCGCACGCCCTTCTCGGTGAGGATGGCGTGGATCTGCTCGGCCTCGGAGACGGGGACCCGCGGGTCGTTGCGACCGTGGATGATCAGCAGCGGCGCCGTGATGTGGTCGACCCGGTTGATCGGCGACGCCGCCTCGAGGACCTCGCGGTCGTGCTCGAGCGAGCCGTACTCACGCTCGCGGAACGCGCGGCGCCACGGCGAGGTGTTCTGCAGGAAGGTGACCAGGTCCGACATCCCGACGATGTCGACGCCGGCCGCCCACCGCTCCGGCTGGAACGCCAGGCCGGCCAGCACCATGTAGCCCCCGTAGGACCCGCCGTAGAGGGCGGCCCGGGTGTGGTCGAGGTCCGGCTGGGTCGCCAGCCAGTCGTGCAGCGCGGCCAGGTCGGCGACCGAGTCCAGCCGCTTCTCGACGTCATCGAGGTGCTGGTAGCTCTTGCCGTAGCCGGTCGATCCTCGGACGTTGGGTGCCACCACCGCGAAGCCGGACGCCACGAGGTACTGCACGACCGGGTTGAACGACGGCCGGTGCTGCGACTCCGGCCCGCCGTGGATGACCACCACCACCGGCGCCGGGCTGCCGTCACCTGCCGGCCGAGGTCGCAGGACGAACGCGGGGACCTCGAGCCCGTCGAACGAGGGGAAGCGCACCTCCTCGGCGTCGACGAAGGTGTCGCCGTCCACCTCGCAGGGGCTGACCGTCAACCGCGTGAGGTCCCGTGTCGAGGTGTCGACCAGCCAGCCGTCGCCGGGGACGAGCGGTGACGAGAACGAGTAGGCGAGATGGCGCCCGTCGCGGGTGAAGCGGTACCCACCGACCACGCCGTCGCCCGGCGTGGGCACCGCGCCGCGCACCTCGAGGCTGTGGGGATCACGCAGCTCGGCGCGGCTGATCCCGCCCTCGTTCCACGACACGAGCAGCTGGGTCCCCGACCAGTCGAAGGCACCGCCGGTGGACCAGCCGGTCTCGATGATCACCTCGGGCTCGACGTCCCGCAGGCGATCACCGTCGAGCACCGGTCGGCCGCGCCACAGGGCCGCGTGGTCACGGCCGACGTCCGCCGACAGGACGAACCCCGAGCTGTCCGGCAACCACGACGGGGTCCCGACCGAGGACGGCTCCAGGTCGTCGTGAGGCAGGATCTCGACGACGGCGGGGTGGTCGCGGTCGACGGCCCCCTCGTCGGGTAGCGCGAGCAGGTCGACGAGGTAGACCCGGTTGTCGCCGGGGCGGGTGGTGACCTCGGTCACGGCGAGGAAGCGGCCGTCGGGTGAGAACCCGCCCGGCCCGGTCCACCCGCCGGTGGCCAGCACGCAGCGTTCCTGCCCAGTGGCGAGGTCGCGGATCCAGGTGTCGAAGGCGATGCCGTCCCCGCGGTTGGTCGCGTATGCCAACCACCGGCCGTCGCGGGTCACCCCGCCGGGGCGGTGGATGAACTCCGGGTCGACCACCAGCGCGTCGAGGTCGTCGGGGCTGGTGTAGGGACCGGCCGGGTCGGCCAGCGCTGTGAACAGCTGGTGCCGCTCGTTGCCGCCGTCGTCGCTCGCGAGCAGGAGGATGTCGCGATCCTCACCTGCCGGGTCGGCGGGCAGGTAGCCCGCCCCGGTCGGCTCGGTGAACCGGGTCAGCGGCACGAGGTCCTCGACCGCGACCGGCAGCGGCTGATCGTCGAGATCCAGCCGGTGGACCTGGGCCGTCCCGGGCAGGTCCGAGCTGATCAGCAGGCGCCTGCCGTCGGGAGACCACCCGGTGGGACCCGCGGTGCGGATCTGCAGGTAGGCGCGGATGTCGGGCGAGGCAGAGGTGTCGGTCATGGCTCCGAGCCTAGGAGTCCCGGCGCGGCGCGTACGTTGCGGGCCACCGATCGAAAGGAGCGGACGTTGCGGACACGTCGCCTGGGACGTACGGGGTTGCAGGTCAGCGAGGTGGGGTTCGGCGCCTGGGCGATCGGTGGCAGCTGGGGGTCGGTCGACGACGACACCTCCATGCGAGCCCTGCACGCCGCGGTCGATGCCGGTGTGACGTTCATCGACACCGCGGACGTCTACGGCGACGGGCACAGCGAGCAGCTGATCGGCCGCCTCCTTCGCGAGCGTGACGAGGACCTGGTCGTGGCCACGAAGATGGGGCGCCGCGTGCCGCTCGACCCCGAGGCCTACACCTACGAGGCCTTCCGGGCGTGGCTGGACCGATCGCGCCAGAACCTCGGCGTCGACCGCATCGACCTCGTGCAACTGCACGCCCTCGGTCGCGAGATCTACGACCGGCCGCAGGTGTGGGAGGCGCTCGACCGCCTGGTCGACGAGGAGGTCGTCGCCCACTACGGCGTGAGCGTGGAGACCGTCGACGAGGCCCAGGTCGCCTGCCGCACCGCCGACATCGCCGCGATCCAGATCATCCTCAACCTGTTCCGCCTGCGACCGGTCGACGAGGTCCTCCCGGCCGCCGCCGCGGCCGACGTCGGCATCATCGCCCGGGTGCCGTTGGCGTCCGGTCTGCTGACCGGCAAGTTCGACCGGTCCAGCACGTTCGAGGCCACCGACCACCGGGCCTTCAACCGCCACGGTGAGGAGTTCGACGTCGGCGAGACCTTCGCCGGTGTCGACTTCGAGACCGGGCTGGAGGCCGTCGAGCGGCTGCAGACGCTGGTCCCGGCGTCGGCGACCACGGCCCAGTTCGCCCTGCGGTGGGTGCTGATGCACGACGCGGTGTCCACGGTCATACCCGGCGCCAAGCGCCCCGACCAGGTCCGCGACAACGTGGCCGCCTCCGACGTCCCTGCGCTGAGCGACGAGGTGATGGCCGCCGCCCGCGAGGTCTACGACGAGCTCGTCGCCACGCAGGTCCACCACCGGTGGTGACCACCGGTCGGCGCGCAGCGCCGCCGCTAGTGTCCGCGTGATGGACCTGCCCGTGATGCCGCCCGTGAAGCCGATGCTGGCCAAGCCGGCCAAGAAGCTGCCGGCGACCGACCTGGCGTTCGAACCCAAGTGGGACGGCTACCGCTGCATCGTGTTCCGCGACGGCGACGAGGTGGTGCTCGGCTCCCGCAACGAGAAGCCGCTGAACCGCTACTTCCCCGAGATGATCGCGCCGCTGCAGGCGTCCCTGCCCGACCGCTGCGTCCTCGACGGCGAGCTGTTCGTGGCCATCGACGGACGGCTGGACTTCGACGCGCTGGGCCAGCGCATCCACCCGGCCGAGTCGCGCGTCACCATGCTGGCCGAGAAGACCCCGGCGGAGTTCGTCGCCTTCGATCTGCTCGCGCTGGACGACACCTCGTACGTCGACCGACCGTTCCGTGACCGGCGGGCGGCGCTGGAGTCGATCGCCGACGGGTTCGCGCCGCCGATCCACCTCGCGCCCGCCACCCGCGACCACACGCTGGCGATGGAGTGGTTCGAACGGTTCGAGGGCGCGGGCCTCGACGGTCTGATCGTCAAGCAGCTCGACGACCCGTACCGGTTCGACGTGCGGTCGCAGCTGAAGCTCAAGCACGCCCGCACGGCCGACTGCGTGGTCGCCGGGTACCGGATGCACAAGTCGGGCGACGGGGTCGGCTCGCTGATCCTCGGGCTGTACGCCGACGACGGGCAGCTGTGGCACGTCGGTGTGGCGGCCAGCTTCACCACCAAGCTCCGGCGCCAGCTGCTGGACGAGGTCGCCCCGCTCGAGATGGACGACGTGGCCGGCCACCCCTGGGCGTCGTGGATGGACACCGAGGCCAACGCGAACGGCTCGATGCCCGGTGCCCCCAACCGCTGGAGCGGCGCCGGCGGCCGGGACCACTCGTGGCGGCCGCTGCGCCCCGACCGCGTCGTCGAGGTCGGCTACACGTGGGCGACCGCGGGCCGCTTCCGCGGGACCACCCGGTTGGTGCGGTGGCGCCCCGACCGCGAGCCGGCCTCCTGCTCGACCGTCCAGCTGGCCGAACCCGAGCCCGTCCCGATCACCGAGGTCCTCGCCGCCCGCTGACGCGCGCACCGTCGGCCGCTCGCCGACGGAACGGTCCGCCTGCTGCGTGCGATGGACGTCAGCCGGCGCACGTCAGGCGGACGATCCGGCCCGGATGTCCGTCCGCCCGCCACACGGTGGGGGGATCGTGCGTCTTCAACACAGACCGACCGAAAGCCACCGGCACGTGAGCAGTCCGACGCCCGCCGACCTCTCGGCGTTCTGCCGTGAGACGCACCCACGGCTGGTGGCTGCACTCGGCCTGTACCTCGGTGACCCATCGGTCGCCGAGGAGCTGGCGCAGGAAGCACTCGTACGCACCGCGGTCAGGTGGGGACGGCTGGACCGCCCAGCCGGGTTCGCGTACCGGACCGCGATGAACCTCGCCCGCTCCCACCTCCGCCGCCGCCGGGCCGAACGCCGTGCCCTCGACCGGCTCGCACACGAGAGGGACAGCGTGCACCACGACCCCGACACCCCGACGCGGTTGGCGGTCCGTGAGCAACTCCGACAGCTGCCGCCGAACCAGCGGGGCGCGCTCGCCCTGCGCTACGGCGCGCAACTGACCGTCGAGGAGACGGCCGAGCACCTCGGGCTGACCCCCGATGCGGTCCGCTCCCGCTGCAAACGCGGCCTCGCTCAGCTCCGGCTGACGCTCGATACCTCCACCTCTGCCAGCAGCACTCCCCAGGTGGTCCGCGATGTCTGACCAGCTCGAACGCTACGAGGAGCTGCTGGTGGATGCCGCGCCCCAGGCGCGACGCCCCGTGGACCCCGACGACATCTGGGCCACCGCCCGGAGGCGGTCACGACGCGCCGCGGCGGTCACCAGCGGGGCCGTCTTCGCGGCGCTCGCCATCTCGACCACCGGCATCGTCGCGCTGCTGTCCGCCCCCACCACGCCGGTCATCGATCCGCTCGCTCCCGACGAGCGGACGAGCGACGACGACGTCCCGGTGTTCGACGACACGTCCGCCGAGGACGGCGCCTCACCCGAGGACTCCGGGCCCGACCCGACCGACGAACCGACCGACCCCGCCCCCGTCCAGGAGGCACCGACCGAACCCGACCCGGCCCGGACGCAGCCGACCGAGGAACCCGGACCTGTCACCGACCCTGAGGAGGCTCGCCCCCAGCCCGACGGGGCACGACACTCGACCGCCCACTGGCAGCAACTGAACGAGCGGTCGTTCGAGGCCACGTACGCGACGGTCGACGGCGAACGCCGTGACACCACCGAGGGCACCGCCTTCCAGGTGTGGTTCCGGGTCGTCGATGGCCGCCCAGCGGTGTTGTTCGACGCCGGCTGCGGCGGCAGCGGACACGAGGTCGGTGTCTCACCGGAGCGCCTGAACGTGGTCGCGGGCAGCTGGGGCCGTCCGAGCATGGGCTGCGACGAGGCCCGCGACGCGCAGGTGGACTGGCTCGAAGCGTTCGTCTCGGCCTCCCCTCGCTGGAGCCTCAGGGACGGACAGCTCACCCTGACGGCAGGCCACGCCCGGCTCGATCTGACCGCGACGACCCACCCCGAACCGACATCCCCGGCCGACTACTGGGAGCAACGCGACTCCGACGGCTGATCGAGGGCGGACGACGGTCGCATCGCCGAGCGCACCGCGCGTCAGCGGAGCGGGGACCGGAACGAGGCCAGCACCACGGGGCAGGCCTGGTCGACGATGTCGGCGGACGGGACCGGCCCCTCGCAGGTGATGCTCCACAGGACGGGCGAGTCAGGTTCGGGGTAGAACCACTGGCGCAGGCGCCGCGGCACCCCGTCGTCGAACTCGTCGTCCGGGGTGGTCATCGTGACCGCGCCGACCTCGTCGTCGCCCGCCTGCCCCGTAGTGACCTCCTCGACGTCGAGCTGCTGCTCGCGGAAGGTGTCGGCGAAGAACTCGGCGACGCCCGAGGGGTCCCCGACCGGCAGGTCCTGCTGCGGGGTCGCGTTGATCGTCAGGTGCAGTTCGGTCCCGTCGACGTCTGGCATCACCACCGCAGCGCGGAGCGACGAGGTCTCCCCGGCGGCGCCGGCATCGGTGAGGATCGGCTCCCAGTAGCGCACCCAGGCGTCGTCCGTCGAGGCGTCGACGAGCGGTTCGAGGTCGTCGCCGACCCGCCACACGCTCGCGCCGCTGGGCAGGCCGATCAGGTAGGGACCGAGCACCGGATCGGCGACCACGGCCACCTCCCAACCCTCCGGCAGGTCGGCCGCAGCCGACGCGATCCTGCCGTCGAACGTGTCCGGGTCGGGCTCACCCTCCACCTCCGCCGGGTCGATCGTGGCCACCTCGGGCAACTCGACGCCGTCGTCGACGTCCGTCCCGTCAGCGGCGGCGTCGTCGGGCCCTGCGGTCGGGTCGGCGTCGTCGGGGGCGGGACCGTCGTCGCCGTCGCAGCCGGCCAGCACCAGCGCCGCGACCAGCACGGCGGCAGCGCCCCGGCGGGCCGAGGTGCGTGGTCGGCGCCTCATGCGGTGTCCGGATCGTCGAGGGTCGCGACCAACGCGCGGACCGCCGCCGCTCGCTCCTCGGCCGGCGCGGCCGCGTACCGGACCCCGACGAGGAAGGTCGACACGGGCGCCGTCCACCGTTCGCTGGTGTGCGCCGCGATGCGCGCCAGGTCCAGCAGGGCCTCGCGTTCAACGTCGCTCACGGGTTCGAGGGACGGCGAGCCGTCGGCCGTCGGCTCGAGGGCGGCCAGGAGCTGGGTGAACCAGGTGTCGGGTTCCACGGGCGATCCGGAGGTCGGGTGCTGACGGTGGCTGCAGGGTCGGGGCAGGGTGCCACCTCCGGGCGGGCACGCCACAGACGGCCGCTGCCCTACCGTGCGGCACCGCGAACGACAGGAGCCGCACCGGTGGGAACCACGGGTCTCGTGCTCGCCGGTGGCGCGAGCCGTCGCTTCGGCAGCGACAAGCGCGTCGCGCCGGTGGAGGGCCGCCCCCTGCTGCGGCGTGCCGTCGACGCGGTGGCAGCCGTCAGCGACGAGGTCGTGGTCGCCGTCGCCCCCGCTCGGCCGCTCCCGAGCGGCCTGGCGCTGCCGTCGGACGTCCGCGTGGTCACCGACGCGCCGGGTCACGAGGGGCCGCTCGCCGGGCTGGCCGCCGGCCTGGCGGCGGCGAGCCACGACGTGGTCGTGGTCCTCGGGGGTGATCACGGCTGGGCCGACCCGGCCACCCTCGCGACGTTGCGCGACCGCGTCGCCGGTGACGCCGAGGTCGATGCAGCCGTGCTCGAGGTCGACGGCCGACGCCAACCGTTGGCGGCCGCGTACCGACGTCGTGTCGGCGAGGTCGCGCGTGCCCGCCTGGCGGCCGGCGAGCTGCGGCTGGTGGCGCTGCTCGACGACCTCCGGGTGGTGACGGTGTCCGCCCCCGGTGCCGAGCGCACCGCCCGCGACGTGGACGTGCCGGCCGACCTCGACCACGACCGGCGGACCACGCCCGTGCGGGTCACCGCGATCGACGGCACCGGCCGCCGGGAGGTGGACGTCGTCGACCACCTCGCCGGCGAGGAGCCCCTCCGGATCCTGGTCGCCGGACCCGGTCAGGAGCCCATCGCGGTCACGACCACGATGCGCACCCCCGGCCACGAACTCGACCTCGCGGTCGGGCTGCTGCACGCCGAGGGCATCGTCCGCGGCGGTGACGTCACCGCCTCCCGCCAGGGGGACGTCCTGACCGACGCCCGCCCGGACGACACCATCGTCGTGGAGGTCCGCGCGCGCATCGACCCCGCCGTGGTCGCCGAGCGTCACCTCCCCGCCACGGCGTCCTGCGGAGTGTGCGGCCGGGCGAGCATCGACGATCTGCTGGCGGCGACCGCTCCCCTGCACGATCTCGGTCCCACGGTGGACTGGCCCGTCCTGGCATCGCTCCCCGCGGCGCTCCGTGACCACCAGCGTGCGTTCGACGTGACCGGTGGGCTGCACGCGACGGGTATCGCACGGCCGGACGGGGAGCTGCTCACGGTCCGGGAGGACATCGGGCGCCACAACGCGCTCGACGCGGCCATCGGCGTGCACGTCCTGGCCGAGGAGGTACCGCTGACCGACCACGTCGTGGTGCTCTCCGGCCGCGTGGGGTTCGAGCTGGTCCAGAAGGTCGCGGTCGCCGGTGCCACCATCATCGTCGCCGTCGGTGCACCGTCGGACCTCGCCGTCCGGACCGCGGACGCCGTCGGCATCACCCTCTGCGGGTTCGTCCGCGACGGTGGTGGCAACGTCTACACCCACCCGCGTCGGGTGGGCGCAGACCCGCTGAGCTGACGGTCAGCGGACCTCGCCGCGGCCGGGCGGCGTCGCCGGCGGGCCCGGTGGGCCACCGCCTGCGTCGGGTGGCGCTGACCCGTCGTCCCCGAGCTGGACGAACACCGCCGTGGTCCGACCCGGGACAGCCACCGCACCGTCGCCGGTCGCGGTCGCCGCCCGCACTCCGCGTCAGCGGAGGCCTGCTGTACGGGGTGCAGCTGCCACTCCCCCGCCGGCACGGCACCCGCGGGCAGCTCGAGCGCATCCGGCGCGGCGTTGACCACCACGAGCACGTCGGTGATGGGCAGCTGTCCGGCCGACGCCTGACCGCCCGAGATCGAGTAGACGATCGACCCGAGCGGCGCGTCCGGACCGGTCGCATGGAAGCGCAGCTGGTCCTGGACCGCAGCGGCGTCCGGTAGCCGGAACAGGTCGGTCGAGCTGCGGATCGCCAGCAGCTCCTGCAGGTGAGCCGCGTTGGCATCGAGGTCGTCCGACGTCGCCACGGGGATGTCCCGCAGAAGCGGGGCCATGATCGGCCAGTTGTCCTCGTTCTTCTCCGCGGGCGGCAGACCGGCGCCCCAGTTGTTGCGCTGGCGGGTCCAGTCGACGCGGTTGAAGTGGTCGCCGCTGTCATAGCTGTCGCGGTCCAGCGACTTGGACCTCAGGAGGTCGCTGCCGCTGTGCAGGAACGGGGTGCCCTGCGACAGCACGACCGTGGACAGCCCGAGGTTCTGGACGCGCACGCGCTCGGCCATCGTCCGGGCCACCGGCAGCTTGTACGCAGAGGCGTCGAAGAGGGTCTCGTTGTCGTGCTTGGACACGTAGACCACGTGGTCGGTCGGCGCCTGCGCGTACCCGGCCGGTGAGCCGTTGTAGTTGAGGTCGCGACCGGCTCGGACCTGACCATCGCTGGTCTCGAAGGTGAAGGCCGCGAGGTTGCCCGCCATCCCGAGGCGCACCAGGTCGGCCATGCGGCGAGCCCGCGCCTCGACCTCGGCGGCCGTGCCCTGGTCGGTCGCGTTCGGGTCGACGGCCAGACCGGTCACGAAGCCCTGCTCCTGGACACCGGCGAACGGCGAGCCACCTCGGGCCGCGTCGCGCAGCCGGTCGCTGAAGGTGCCGATCCCGGTCCCGGCCATGTTGGCCTGGGTGGCCTGTTCGAACCGGGCGTCGCCCCCAACCTCGCCGAAGTTCCAGCCCTCGCCGTAGAGCACGATGGACGAGCCGTCCACCCCGTCGTCCTCGAGGGTCAGCGCGTCGAGCTCCTCGCGCAGGCGCAGCATCTGGGCCTTCGGGTGGTGGCCCATGAGGTCGAAGCGGAACCCGTCGACCTTGTACTGCGTGGCCCAGGTCACCACCGAGTCGACGATCAGCCGCTCCATCATCGCGTGCTCGGTCGCGGTGTTCGGGCAGCACGTCGAGGTCTCGACCCGACCGGTGTCGTTCAGGCGCTGGAAGTAGCCCGGCACGATGCGGTCGAGGACGCTCTGGTCGGCCTGGCCGGCCGCGTGGGTGTGGTTGTAGACCACGTCGACGACCACCCGCAGGCCGTCGCCGTTGAGCGCGGCGACCAGGTCACGGAACTCACGGGTACGCGCGGGTCCGTCGGGGTCCGAGGCGTAGCTGCCCTCGGGCGTGGTGAAGTGGTAGGGGTCGTAGCCCCAGTTGAACGCGTCGACGTGGCGGGTCTCGGTCACGAGGCGCTGCGGCTCGGTCGAGTCCGGCGCGAGGCCGTCGGGGATCACCGGTCCGGTGCGATCCTCGGCGCGTTCGCGGATGGTCGCGATGTCGTTGACCGGCAGCAGGTGGACGTGCGACAGGCCAGCGTCCGCCAAGGCCCGCAGGTGGTCGGTCCCCGCGGTGCCCGGGAGCGTGAACGCCTCGTAGGTACCCCGCACCTCCTCGGGAACGGTCGGGTCGCTGGCCGAGAAGTCCCGGACGTGCAACTCGTAGACCGTCAGGTCACGCTGTCCTCGGAACGCGGGCTTGACCAGGTCGGACCACCCGGTGGGAGCCAGGTCGGCGTCCGCGAGCCGCACCAGCTGCGAGCGGACCGAGTCGGCCGCCAGCGACAGCGAGTAGGGGTCGGTCACGAGGTTGGTCACCACCTCGCCCTCGGTGGGCACGTACACCTCGACCTCGAACAGGTAGGCGTCGCGGTCCCAGGACGGGTCGCCCGTCACCGACCACACGCCACCCTGGCGGGTCATCGGCACGACCTCGCGCGCCTCACCGCTGGACAGCTCGTCGAACAGGTGGACCCGCACCGACTTGGCCGTCGGTGCCCACAGGCCGAGCGAGGGCACGTCGCCGTCCCAGGTCGGACCGAGCGGTGCGTCCTCGTCGGCGAAGCGCTCATCGAGCACGCCGGGCAGCTGCAAGCCGGTGGCCGCGAGCAGCTCACCGTCGGCCGAGGTGGCCGACACCGCGAGTTGCCCGGTCAACCAGGCGTCCAGCGTCTCGTCGTCCAGTACGACGCCGAGCGACAGGGCGCTGCGGCCAGCGAGGTGGCGGAACCCGTCGCGGCCCGAGATGGCAGAGGGCAGTCCTCCCGCGACGGGGGACAGCTCGACGGCGTCACCGCCGGTGACCACGTCGTCGGCGATAGCCAGCCCACCCTGGGCCGCGTGGTGCAACCGGTAGGTCGCCCCGTCGTCGATGGCGGACGGCCAGGCGATCACGTCGCTGGTGACGAAGTGCGCCCGCTGCGCCCCGAGGTTCGGGCCGGCCGGGTCCCCGCTGCCATCGATGATCAGCACCTTGCTGTCGCGGTCCCAGGAGAAGGTCAAGCTCGCCCCGTCGTCGCGCTCAATCCTCGACGGCGACCCAACCGGTGCCCTCGGCCAACCACGCGCCGGCGGTCCCGTCGTGGGTCGCCACCAGGGACGCGAGCGTGGGGTAGCGCTCGAGCGCCCACTCGAGCTCGGTGACGTGGACGCGGTCGATGTCCTCGAGCTCGGCGTCCGACTCGTCGCCGGCGTACAGCTCCCACCCGCTGGCGGTGCGGCCGCCAGCGACGGTCATCCCGGCGTCATCCGGATCGAACGCGACGAACCCCGGATCGCGGGTGTCGTCGCCGAGCAGGCGGTCGCTGATCAGCACCAGCTGACCCTCGACCGCGGAGGTGGCGTCCACGAGGGCTCCCCTCAGCTGGTGCGGCGGGTCAGCGGCTTGTACTTGATGCGGTGGGGCTGCAGCGCGTCCTCACCCTTGCGCTTGCGTAGGTCCTCCTCGTACTCGGAGTACCCGCCGGGGAACCAGGTCACCTCCGAATCGCCCTCGAAGGCGAGGATGTGGGTGGCGACCTTGTCGAGGAACCACCGGTCGTGGCTGGTGATCACCGCGCAGCCGGGGAACTCGAGCAGTGCTTCCTCGAGGCTGCGGAGGGTGTCGACGTCGAGGTCGTTGGTGGGCTCGTCGAGGAGCAGCAGGTTGGCCTCGTTCTGCAGGAGCTTGGCGAGGTGGACCCGGTTGCGCTCACCGCCCGAGCACGTGCCGAGCTTCTTCTGCTGCTCGCCACCCTTGAACCCGAACGCGGCCACGTAGGCGCGCGAGGCCATCTCGGTCCGCCCGAGCTTGACCCAGTCGCCGCCGCCGGTGATCTCCTCGAACACGCTCTTGGCGGGGTCGAGCTCCTGACGGGACTGGTCGACGTAGCTCAGCTGGACCGTCTCGCCGACGCGCAGCTCGCCCTCGTCGGGGGATTCCTCGCCGACGATCATGCGGAACAGGGTGGTCTTGCCGGCACCGTTCGGACCGATGATCCCGACGATGCCGCCGGGCGGCAGCGTGAAGGTCAGGTCTTCGTAGAGCAGCTTGTCACCGAAGCCCTTCATGACGCCCTTGGCGTCGACCACCACGTCACCGAGGCGCGGACCCTCGGGGATCATGATGATGGGCTTGGTGATCTGCTTCGGCCGGTCCTGGTTGAGCATCGACTCGTAGGCCTGGACGCGCGCCTTGGCCTTGGTGCGCCGCCCCTGCGGCGAGGCCTTGACCCACTCGGCCTCCTCGGCGAGCTGGCGCTGGTGGGCGGACTCCTCGCGCTCCTCCTGGCGCAGGCGCTCACGCTTCTGCTCGAGCCACCCCGAGTAGTTGCCCTCGAACGGGAAGCCCTTGCCCCGGTCGAGCTCCAGGATCCACTCGGCCACCTCGTCGAGGAAGTAGCGGTCGTGGGTGATGGCCACCACCATGCCGGCGTAGTCGGCGAGGTGGCGCTGGAGCCAGGCGACGGTCTCGGCGTCGAGGTGGTTGGTGGGCTCGTCGAGCAGGAGGATGTCGGGCTTGCTCAGCAGCAGCTTGCAGAGCGCGACGCGGCGCTTCTCGCCGCCGGACAGGACGCTGACGTCCTCGACGTCGGGGACGCGTAGGGCGTCCATCGCGATCTCGATGGTGCGGTCGAGGTCCCAGGCGTCGGCCGCATCGATCGCGTCCTGCACCTCGCCCATCTCGTCGTAGACCTTCTGCATCTCGTCGTCGTCGAGGGGCTCGGACAGCTTGGCCGTCAGCTCGTTGAACCGACCGACGAGGCCCGCGGTCTCGCCCATGCCCGACAGGACGTTGTCCCGCACGTTCTTGGACTCGTCGAGCTCGGGCTCCTGCGGCAGGTAGCCGACGGACAGGCCCTTGGCGGGCCACGCCTCGCCCTCGAACTGGGTGTCGACGCCGGCCATGATCTTCATCAGCGAGGACTTGCCGGAGCCGTTCGGGCCGATGACCCCGATCTTCACCCCCGGCAGGAACGACAGCCAGATGTTCTCCAGGACCGTCTTGCCGCCCGGCACGGTCTTGGTCAGGCCCTTCATCACATAGCAGTACTCGGCCACGGCTGCGCTCGCTCCGGTTCGGGGGAGGTTGGGGGAGGTCGACCCCGAGGCTACCGACCAGCCCGGAGCCTCCCGCCCAGAGCGTCCCGCCCGGACGTGGGGTGAGCAACGACGGATCGGGACTGGGTAGCAGCGGACCGGGTCTGAGCAGCGGCTGCTCACGTCGCCGGCCTCGCGCTCGCGTTGCCTGCGCACATCGACCTGCCGCACCGACGACTCCCCGGAGGGACCTCTGTGAACCGCCAACGCCTCATCCGACGCCCGCTCGCCGGACTCCTCGCGCTCACCGCCCTGTCCGCGCTGGGCGCACCGATCACGGCGGCCAGCGCCGCCACGACCGCGACGTCGGTCACGGTCACCGACCCTGTCGGCGACGCGGAGGCACGCAGCGGCGCGCCGCTGCCCGCCCCCGGTGCCGCCGATCTGGTCGCCGCGGGCGTCACCCACGGCACCAACCACGTCACCTTCGTCGCCCGGGTCGCAGGCGGGCCCCACCCGCTCGAGGATGGCGTCCGTGACCAAGAGCTGTCCATGATCAACTGGGCCGTGGACACCGGCGGCGACGCCACCGCGGAGTTCTGGGCATCCGTCCAGGTCCTGGACGGCGCCTACGTGGGCGAGGTGTGGCACTCCCAAGCCGACCAGGCCACGTGCTCCGGGACGGTCGCCTACCACGCGGCCACCTTCACCACGTCTCTGAAGGTGCCCCGCACCTGCCTCGACTCACCAGCCGAGATCCGGGTCTACGCCTACAGCCGGTACATGGTCAGTGCACCGGACACCGCCTATCACGACTGGGCCCCCGACCAGGGGGGCGGCACCCCCGTGCTGTCCGATCCGGCTGCACGTACCCGGATCGCGACGTCGCTGTCGTCGGCCGTGTCCGCCTCGTCGGTGCCGGCCTTCTCGAAGGTGACCGTCTCGGGCAAGCTGACCCGCACCGACGGCGGTGCCGCCGTCACCGGGCAGAAGGTCACACTCCAGCGTCGCCCCACCGGCGGCAGCTTCGCCACCATCGCCACCACCACCACCGACAGCAAGGGCAACGTCAGCTTCACCATCGCACCGACCGCCTCGGCCTCCTACCGGCTGGTGCACTCCTACGCCGGCCGCACCGGCCCCGGGTTCGACAGCGCCACCTCCCCGACACGCACCATCGACGTCACCGCAGCCACGGACGACAACCCGGCCTGCGCCGCGGTCCCGGCGGTGACCTTCCCCGACGTGGCCGGCCCCCCGCACGGTGACGCCATCGGCTGCGTCGCCGGCTACGGGATCGCCAAGGGCCAGACCGACGGCACCTACCAGCCGGACGCCGACGTCCGCCGCGACCAGATGACCTCCTTCCTGGCACGCACCCTGCGGGCCTCCGGCGTCGAGCTGCCCGCCAACCCGAAGGACCGCTTCAGCGACGACAACGGCAGCACCCACGAGCTCGCGATCAACCAGCTCGCTGAGCTCGGGATCGTCCAGGGCCGCGGTGGTGACCGGTTCTCGCCCGCCAACCCCGTCACCCGCGAGCAGATGGCCTCGTTCCTGATCCGCACCCTCGAGGTCATCCTCGAACAGGACCTGGCCCCCACCGGCCCGAGCCCGTTCACCGACACCGCCGGCAGCGCCCACGCCGACAACATCGACGTCGCCGCGCAGCTCGACATCGCCAAGGGCCGCACCGCCACCACCTACGAACCGACCCAGACCGTCCGCCGCGACCAGATGGCCTCCTTCATCGCCCGCAGCCTGCGCGTCCTGCACGCCGAGGGGGTCAAGCTCACCCCCGTCAGCTGACCCAGACCCAGCGGCGCTGATGTCACCGGCATGTGATGCACTCTCCTCACACGCCGGTCGGCACCAGCGCCGCAGCGTCCCGCGCGGACGTGAGTGAGTAACGACGGGCCCGGACTGAGTAGCGGCGGATCGGGTCTGAGCAGCGGCTGCTCATGCCGCCGACCTCGACATGGCGTTGCCTGGGTCGCACGTCGGTACACGCTGCCGCCGACCTCCGAGAGGGAACCTCGTGCTCCGTTCGCGCTCGATCCGCCGCCCGCTCACCGGGATCCTGTTGCTGACCGCTCTGACCGCGCCGGCCGCACTGGCCGGCGCTGCCACGACCGCGACCTCGGTGACGATCACCGACCCCGCCAGCGACGTGACCACGAACGGGGGCGCACCGCACCCGGTACCTGAGTCGGCTGATCTGCTCGTGACCGGGGTCACCCACGGCACCCACGACGTCACCTTCGTCGCCCGGGTCGCAGGCGGGCCACACCCGCTCGAGGACGCCGCACGGGTCGAGGACTGGTCCTGGATCTCGTGGCGCGTCGACATCGACGGCGACGCCGACACGGACCTGGTGGTGTACGCCCGGGTCGAGGACGACGCGTACGTGGGCGAGGTGTGGCACCACAACGCCGACCAGGCCACGTGCTCCGGGACGGTCGCCTACCACGCGGCCACCTTCACCACGTCGGTGAAGGTGCCCCGCACCTGCCTCGGCTCCCCAGCCGAGGTCCGCTACGTCGCGGTCAACCGGTACACCTTCCTCGAGCCGGGCACCTACTACGAAGACCAGAGCCCCGACCAGGGACCCCCAGGCAGCTTGGCTGTGCTGTCCAATCCGGCTGCACGTACCCGGATCGCGACGTCGCTGTCGTCGGCCGTGTCCGCCTCGTCGGTGCCGGCCTTCTCGAAGGTGACCGTCTCGGGCAAGCTGACCCGCACCGACGGCGGTGCCGCCGTCACCGGGCAGAAGGTCACACTCCAGCGTCGCCCCACCGGCGGCAGCTTCGCCACCATCGCCACCACCACCACCGACAGCAAGGGCAACGTCAGCTTCACCATCGCACCGACCGCCTCGGCCTCCTACCGGCTGGTGCACTCCTACGCCGGCCGCACCGGCCCCGGGTTCGACAGCGCCACCTCCCCGACACGCACCATCGACGTCACCGCAGCCACGGACGACAACCCGGCCTGCGCCGCGGTCCCGGCGGTGACCTTCCCCGACGTGGCCGGCCCCCCGCACGGTGACGCCATCGGCTGCGTCGCCGGCTACGGGATCGCCAAGGGCCAGACCGACGGCACCTACCAGCCGGACGCCGACGTCCGCCGCGACCAGATGACCTCCTTCCTGGCACGCACCCTGCGGGCCTCCGGCGTCGAGCTGCCCGCCAACCCGAAGGACCGCTTCAGCGACGACAACGGCAGCACCCACGAGCTCGCGATCAACCAGCTCGCTGAGCTCGGGATCGTCCAGGGCCGCGGTGGTGACCGGTTCTCGCCCGCCAACCCCGTCACCCGCGAGCAGATGGCCTCGTTCCTGATCCGCACCCTCGAGGTCATCCTCGAACAGGACCTGGCCCCCACCGGCCCGAGCCCGTTCACCGACACCGCCGGCAGCGCCCACGCCGACAACATCGACGTCGCCGCGCAGCTCGACATCGCCAAGGGCCGCACCGCCACCACCTACGAACCGACCCAGACCGTCCGCCGCGACCAGATGGCCTCCTTCATCGCCCGCAGCCTGCGCGTCCTGCACGCCGAGGGGGTCAAGCTCACCCCCGTCAGCTGACCCAGACCCAGCGGCGCTGATGTCACCGGCATGTGATGCACTCTCGTCACACGCCGGTCGGCACCAGCGCCGCAGCCGCGTGACAGCCGCGACGGGGAGAGGACCGAGATGTCGGACGCCAGCGAGCTGCGGGCCGAGGCCGCGGCCTCCAAACGTGAGGTGCTCAGGGCGCTGCTCGGCCCGGCGGCGGCCGCCGCGGACGAACCGATGCAGCTGCCGCCACGCGGCAACCTGCTCGGCGTGGGGTACGGCGCCAAGGTCGTCGGCCGCGGTCTCGACGGCCTCGCGGTCCGCGTGTACGTGCGTACGAAACGGCCGCGTCGTGAGCTGACCGCCCGCGAGCTCGTGCCCGACGAGGTCGCCGGCGTGCCCACCGACGTGATCGCCCTGGGTGACCTCGTCGCCCGGGGCCGTCCCGTGCCCTGCGGGGTGTCGGTCGGCCACCGTGACGTGACCGCCGGGACCCTCGGCTGCCTGGTCGAGCTCGCCGACGCGCCGGGTCGCTACATCCTGTCCAACAACCACGTCCTGGCGAACTCGAACGCCGCCGAGATCGGCGACCCCATCCTCGAACCGGGGCCGGCCGACGGCGGTGACCCCGACGACCCCATCGCGCGGCTGCACGCGATGGTCCCGCTGCGGTTCGACGGCGGCAACACCGTCGATGCCGCGGTGGGTGAGCTCCTCGACCCGGCCGACGTCTTGCCCGAGATCGTCGACATCGGTCCGCCGCTGACCGAGCCGGTCGAGGCGGTGCTGTACCGCTCCGTGCGCAAGCACGGGCGGACGACCGGCCACACCGTGGGGGTCGTGCTCGACATCGCGGCCGACATCCAGGTCCGCTTCGGGACCCGGACGGTGCGCTTCGAGGACCAGTTCGCGGTGGTCGGGGCGGGCACACCGTTCAGCGACGGCGGCGACTCAGGCTCGCTCGTGGTCGATGGGCTGTCGCACGCGCCCGTCGGCCTGCTGTTCGCCGGGGGCGGCGACACCACGTTCTGCAACCCCATCCAGGTGGTGCTCGCCGAGCTCGGCGCCACGATCGTGGGCGCGGCCGACCCGGACGGTCGTACGCTGCCGGCGTGATCGACGACCGGGAGCACCGCTGTGCCGGGCCCTGACCGCCCCACCATCGAGCAGTTGCGGGCGGCCAAGCAGGAGGCGCAGCGCCGGTTCGGGCAGCAGGACGGGGTCGAGGGCGTCGGCATCGGGGACGGGTGCCTGCGCATCTACGTGCGCACGCAGCCGGCCACCCACGCGCTGCCCGAGGAGCTCGACGGGATCCGGGTCGAGTGCGTCGAGATCGGCACCATCACCGCGCGCCCCACCGAGGACTGACGCGCGGGAGCATCGGCTGACCGTAGGGTGGGGGCGACCCGACGATCGGTACCTGTCATCGCCGCCGACCGACACGACGCGGGACCCGTCCGGCTGGGGTTCCTGTACCCGGGCCACGCGGCCGAGGACGACTACCCCGCGGTCGCTGCCATGCTCGGCCCGCAGGTCGTCGTCGAGGTCGTGCACACCGGGATGGGCGAGGACGCCCATCGCGAGGACGCGCTGCTGGAGATCGGCGGCCGCGACCGGCTCCGACCCGGCGCGAAGGAGCTGCAGGCGCGCGGGGTCGACGTCGGCGTCTGGGCCTGCACCAGCGGGAGCTTCGTGTTCGGCTGGGACGGTGCGCGAGCGCAGGTCGACGCGCTGAGCCAGGACCTCGGAGCACCCGCGTCGAGCACCTCGTTCGCGTTCGTCTCGGCGTTGGCCGCGCTCGGCATCACGCGGGTCGCGGTGGCCGCGACCTACCCCGCCGACGTCGCCCAGCGTTTCGCGACGTTCCTCGACCACGCGGGCGTGGCCGTGCTCGCGACCGGTTCGCAGGGCATCGTCACCGCCGCCGAGGTCGGCACCCTGGACGCGGACGCGACCGTCGGCTTCGTGGCCGCTGGCGACCACCCGGAGGCACAGGCGATCCTCGTGCCCGACACCGCGCTGCACACCGTGCGGCTGCTCGACCGGCTCGAGGCCAGGGTCGGCAAGCCCGTGCTGACGGCCAACCAGGTGACCGTCTTCGAGGCGCTGCGCCTCAGCGGCCGCACCGCCCGCGCCGACGGTCTCGGCACGCTGTTCGCAGCCGGCACGTCAGAGCCGGTGACCCAACCCGGCCGGTGACGCCCCCGCCGCGGCCAACAGCAGCGCGGTCGAGCGGCTCATCGGGTCGCCGCCGCCCATGACCCACCCGTGCTCCTGGGTCGCCCGCGGCAGGATGTCGGCCTCCCAGAGGGCAGCCCACAGCGACACCTGGTTCGAGGTCAGGATCGGCACGCGCAGCTCGCGCTCCAGCTCGGCGACCATCCCGAAGGTCCGCATCGCCGTGCAGCTGACGTAGATCGCCTCGGCCTCGGGGTGCGCCGCCGATCGGACCAGCTCAGCGATCGTCGCCTGGCTGACCCGGCTGATCGATCCGTTGAGGCCCAGGTAGGCGGCCCGGACCGTCACCACACCGGCCTCGGTGAGGAAGTCGACGAGCTTGACGGTGGTGCCCTTGGTGTAGGGGGCCACGACCGAGACCCGCCGGGCGCCGACGGCATCGAGCGCCTGCAGCGCCGCGCCGCTGCTGGTGACCGCGCGGCGGGCACCGGCACGGAGCATCGCCTCGCGGATGGCCGCCTCACCGGCGAGCCCGTCGACGAAGCTGCCTGAGGTGCAGGCGTACAGGGTCGACGCGGGACGCACCGCCCCGAGCGCCTTGACGCCCTTGGCGACCACGCTCGGACGGCCGCACGCCCGGGCCATCTCCAGCCCCACCGGGGCCTGGACGTACGGGGTGCGGGTGAAGAACAGCTCGACGTGGGAGGGCAGGTACTTCCAGTACTCCCAGTCCAGCTCGAAATCGAACGGGACCACCACGCCGATCGCGTCGGTGTCGACCGGGACCTCGTCGAACCGCACCGGCCCCTTGAACCGCGTGGGGACCGACCCCTGAGGCGAGCGGACGACGGGTGTGGCCATGGCGGCCTCCCTCAGCTCTCGTACCGGCGCAGCAGGAGCCGTTCGCCGACGGCACCCTCACGCCACACACGGTTGCAGGCGGCGGCCAGTTCGTCGAGACCTTCGACCACGGTCGCGAAGACGTTGCCCGGGACGTACCCCACGTCGCCGTTGATCAGCAGGTTGTTGCGGCCGTAGAACAGCGCGATGTCGACCACCGTGTCGCGGCCCGCGCTGCCCTCGTCCTCGCTGTAGCCGTAGCTGGCGGCGGGCAGCTGACCCGAGGAGAACTCGAAGTAGCACAGGTCCCCGGGGATGGGGGTGATGGTCGGGTTCTCGAGTCCGACCGGTGGGTCGGCGAGCGCCGAGAAGAACGCGTAGACCTCGTTGCGGGCGTACTTGGCGTGGTAGAGGTCGTCCTCGAGGGGCAGGGCCTTCCACACGGCCGCGCAGGTCCGTGGCGCCTGGTCGTCGAGCAACCGGGCGACCCCGCGGGCCCCGATGGTCGGCAGCAGCAGCTCCAGGTACCTCGACGTCATCGGCTCACTCCTCGGGGGATCCGGGGTCGGGGGTACGCGCGGCCAGCCGGTCGACCCCGTCGCCGAGGTGCTGCTCGAGGACCCGCCGCGCGATGGCGGCGTCACCGGTGGCCACCGCGTCGATGAGCTCGGCGTGTTCGTCGACCAGCTCGGCGCGGACGGGGTAGGCCGGCTCGAGCGCACCGAGGCACAGCCGCGTCTCGACCACCAGCGTGGCGTACATCCGCGACAGACGCGGGCTGTCGGCCGCCGTGACGAGCGCGTGGTGCAGTTCGAGGTCGAGGTCAGCGACCGCCGGCCAATCGTCCTCGGCGGCGGCCGCCGCGAGCTGATCGAGCACGGCCCGCGCAGGCGCCAGCACGGCGCCGCCGTCCCGCCGCACGGCGTCGGCCACGCGTTCGACCGCTGCGGTCTCGACCGCCCGCCGAGCGAGATGGACGTCGGCGACGTCCGCCGCGCCCAACGAGACCACGAACACGCCGCGGTGCGGGTGGCTGATCAGCAGACCTTCCTGGATCAACCGTTGCAGCGCCTCGCGCACCGGGCCGCGGCTGACCTCCAGCTGCTCGGCGAGGTGAGCTTCTCCGAGCTGCTCGCCCGCCGGGAAGGTCCCGTCCCCGATGCCCGCGCGCAGGCGCTCGGCGATGAGGCTCACCGTGGTCCGACGCGCGATCGGCGCGATGGCACCCACCGCCGGCTCGTCGGGCGGCGCAGCGTCGCGGCTTCGGGTGACGGACACCGGGGCTCCTCGGTGACAGGCGGGTGGGGACGGTGGCAGGACGCACGGGTCCGTCGGCACGGGTCGTACGATTGTTGACAATCCTACGCACCGCTGCCACCGTGTGTCCAGCACCGCCTCCCACGGCCCGCACCGACCGTCGACCGGCGGGACCGGACAGCCCGGGGAGTCCACCTTCGAGGAGCGACGATGCTCTCCCCGCTGCTGCGCCAGTCCAGCGACGTCATCGCCGTCGGCGGCTCGGGCGCCGAGCTGTTCGGCCACGACGGCCGCCGCTACCTCGACTTCACCGCCGGCATCGGGGTGCTGTCGACCGGGCACGGCCACCCCCGGGTCGTGGCCGCGGCCCAGGAACAGATCGGCCGGATCGTGCACGCCCAGTACACGACCGTGCGCCACCAGCCACTGCTCGAGCTGAGCGAGCGGCTGACCGAGGTCATGCCGGCCGGGATCGACGCGTTCTTCTTCGCCAGCGCCGGCACCGAGGCGGTCGAGGCCGCCCTGCGGCTGGTGCGTCAGGCCACCGGCCGACCCAACGTCATCGCGTTCGACGGCGGGTTCCACGGACGCACCATGGGGGCGCTGTCGATGACGACCTCGAAGACGGCGCTCCGCTCCGGCCTGGCGCCGCTGATGGGCGGGGTCCACACCGCCCCGTTCCCGACCGCCCACCGCTACGGCTGGAGCGAGGCGGAGGCCACCCGGTTCGCGTTGGCCGAGCTCGACCACCTCCTCGCCACCCACACCGCCCCGGACGAGACCGCGGCGATCTTCGTCGAGCCGGTGCTCGGCGAGGGCGGGTACGTCCCCGCGCCGGACGCCTTCCTCCGCGGGTTGCGTGAACGGTGCGACCGTCACGGCATGCTGCTGGTCATCGACGAGATCCAGACCGGCATCGGGCGCACCGGCAGGTTCTGGGGCCACGACCACGCGGGCATCGTCCCGGACCTGGTGGTCTCGGCCAAGGGCCTGGCCAGCGGGTTCCCCCTGTCGACCTTCGGCGCACCCGCCGCGCTGATGGCGCAGGGGCGGCCGGGCTCGCAGGGCGGCACGTACGGTGGCAACGCCGTGTCCTGTGCCGCCGCGCTGGCGACCCTGGACGTGGTCGCCGAGGAGGGGCTGGTCGCACGCGCCGAGGTGCTGGGCGATCGGCTGCTCGACGGGCTGCGTCGCAGCACGCTGGACATCGACGCCGTCGGTGACGTGCGCGGGCGCGGGCTGATGGTCGGTGTCGAGCTGCGCGACCCGGAGGGTGCGCCCGACGGTGCCGCCGCGGGGCGGGTCCTCAAGGAGGCCGAGCAACGGGGCCTGCTGCTGCTGGCGTGCGGCGCCTACGGTCAGGTCGTGCGGCTGATCCCACCGCTGGTCGTCGACGAGGCACAGGTCGACACGGCGATCGCGATCGTGACCGAGGCGATCGAGAAGGCGACGGCCGCGTGACCGCCCCGACGACCGGCGCCGCGATGGAGGCCCTCACCGACCTGCCGGCCACCGAGCTGGTCGCCCGGTACGCCCGCGGCGACCTGTCGCCGGTCGAGGCGACCGACGCGTGTCTCGCCCGGATCGCCGAGGTCGACGAGGTCACCAACGCGTTCTGCTTCGTGGACGCCGACGGTGCACGCGCCGCGGCGCTGGCCTCCCAACGACGGTGGGCCGCCGGTGCGCCGCTCGGCGTCGTCGACGGGGTCCCGGCGGCGATCAAGGACCTGATGCTGGTGACGGGGTGGGCGACCCGCCGCGGGTCGCTCACGACCGACGCGGCCGTCCTCGACACGACGGACTCGCCGTCGGTGGCGGCGCTGCGGGCCAACGGCGCGGTCCTCGTGGGCAAGACCACCACACCCGAGCTCGGGTGGAAGGCGGTCACCGACTCGCCGCTGACCGGCGTCACCTGCAACCCGTGGGACCCTGCCCGGACCGCCGGTGGCTCCAGCGGCGGCAGCTCGGCCGCCGTGGCGACGGGGATGGTGCCGTTGGCGACGGGCAGCGACGGCGGCGGGTCGATCCGCATCCCGGCGGCGTTCTGCGGGCACGTCGGTCTCAAGCCCACCCAGGGCGTCGTGCCCCTCTGGCCCGCCACCCCGTACGGCACGCTGGCCCACCACGGCCCGATGACCCGGACGGTCGCCGACACCGCCCTGATGCTCGACGTGCAGGCCACCCCGGATCCGCGCGACGCGACCGCGCAACGCCGCCCCGAGGGGCGCTTCGTGGACCAGCTCGAGGGCGGGGTAGCGGGGCTGCGGGTGGCCTTCAGCCCGACCCTCGGCGGGATCGTCGTCGAGCCGGAGATCGCCGCGGCGGTGGCCGCCGCGGTCGATCTGCTGGCGGACCTCGGCGCCCACGTCGAGCTCGCCGACCCGGATCTCGGCGATGCCCTGCCGATCTTCGAGACGCTGTGGAACGTCGGCGCCGCGCAGGCGACGGCGGCGTGGACCGACGCGCAGCGCGCGGCGATGGACCCGGGGCTGCGGCGCATCACCGAGGACGGTGCCCGTCGCAGCGGGGTCGAGTACGTCGCCGCCGCCGTGGCGCGCGGTGACCTGGCCACCCGCGTCGGCACCTTCCACGAGCGCTTCGACCTGCTCGTCACGCCCGCCGTCGGCATCAGCCCCTTCGGCGCCGATCTCGACGTACCGGACGGGTGGCCCGACGACCGCTGGCCGACCTGGGCGGGCTTCAGCTGGCCGTTCAACCTCACCGGTCAGCCGGCGATCTCGGTGCCTTGCGGTCGCACGTCGGCGGGGCTGCCGATCGGGCTCCAGCTGGTCGGCCGTCGTCACGAGGACGCGCTCGTCCTCCGGGCCGCCCACGCCTACGAGCAGGCCGGCCCCGACGCCGGGCGACCACCGCGCTGACACCGGCCGCGACCTCGCGGACCGGACCTGCACCTGCAGCTGCCCACCTCGGAGGGCACGACGCCTGGAGGCACACCGTGGATCAGACCCCCGTCCGCATCGGCGGCGAGCTGGTGACGACGGCCGACGCCGTCGAGGTCGCCGACCCCTGCGACGGCGCGCTCGTCGGGGCCGTTCCCCGGTGCGGGCCGGCCGAGGTCGATGCCGCGTGCGCCGCCGCGGCCGCCGCGCTGGCGCGATGCGACCTGCCCGCCCACCGTCGGGCTGCCGTCCTCGATCGCACCGCCCGGCTGCTGCTCGAGCGGCGCGAGGAGTTCGCCCGCCGCATCTGCCGCGAGGCCGGCAAGCCCATCACGACCGCACGCGGCGAGGTCGACCGCTGCGTCGACACCTTCCGCTTCGCCGCCGGCGAGGCTCGGACGCTGACCGGCGAGATGGTCCCGATGGGCGCATCCGCATCCGGGGAGGGCCGGCTCGGGTTCGCGCTGCGGGTGCCGCTCGGCGTGGTCGCAGCGATCACGCCGTTCAACTTCCCGCTCAACCTCGTGGCGCACAAGCTGGCGCCGGCGATCGCCGCCGGCTGCCCCGTGGTCCTCAAGCCAGCACCGCAGACGCCGCTGACCGCGCTGGCGCTCGTCGAGCTGCTGATCGAGGCCGGCCTGCCCGCGGACTGGATCTCGGTGGTCACCGACGGCGGGCGTGAGGCCGCGATCCCGCTCGTCGCCCACGACGTCCCGGCCATGGTCACCTTCACCGGCAGCGTCGGTGTCGGCTGGTCGATCGCCGCCGCCGCGCCGCGCAAGAAGGTCGCGCTCGAGCTCGGCTCGAACGCCCCGGTCATCGTCGAACCCGATGCCGACCTCGCCGACGTCGCGCGACGGATCCGCGCCGGCGGGTACGGCTACGCCGGCCAGTCCTGCATCTCGGTGCAACGGGTCCTCGCGCACCGCGACGTGCACGACGAGCTCGCGGCACTGCTGGCCGAGGCCGCAGCCACCCTGGTGGTGGGCGACCCCGGCGACGAGGCCACCGAGGTCGGCCCCCTGATCGATCCGGGCGCGGCGGCACGCGTGGTCGGCTGGATCGAGGCCGCGGTCGACGGCGGCGGTCGGGTGGCGACCGGTGGGCAGCTCGTCGGCGACCGCACGGTGCAGCCGACCGTGGTCGTCGCACCGCCACTCGACAGCGAACTGTGGCGCGAGGAGATCTTCGGACCCGTGGTGGTCACCCGGCCCTACGACGACCTCGGCGAGGCGATCGGGCTGGCCAACGACAGCGCCTTCCGGCTGCAGGCCGGCGTGTTCACCCGTGACCTGTCGGCCGCCATGCGCGCCGTCCACGAGCTCGACTTCGGCGGCGTCCTGATCGGCGACGTGCCGACCGTCCGCGTCGACCAGCAGCCCTACGGCGGCGTCGCCGACGCCGGCAACACCCGCGAGGGGCCGGCACACGCCATCGCGGAGATGACCGAGCTGCGCTTCGTCAGCCTGCCGGCCGGCTGAGCGTCCGCGGTCGGCGCTCGGCCGCGCCAGGGCCCGTTCAGCGGTGGACGACCTCCAGCTCCTGGTCGTCGGGTACGAGCGAGGACACCCAGTCGTGCACGACCTGCTGGTCGGTCCGGTAGGCGAAGCCCGGACCCGTGCAGGTCTGCGCGGACAGCCCGAAGGAGGTCACCCCGGCGATGACGTTCGTGCCGGCGAGGAAGACCGGACCGCCGGAGTCACCGAAGCAGGTGCCGCCCTTGCCCTTCCCCGGGTCGCCGGAGTGCGCCAGGTTGTAGCCGTCCGTCAGGTTGTTCGTCAGGTTGGTCAGCGTGGCGGTGGCCATCATCCGTTCGCGCAGCGAGGTGATCTGGACCGGGTTGATCCAGTTGACGCCGTAGCCACTGACGGTGAAGGAGACGTCCTTCTTGCCGGAGCGGGCAGCGAGGCGGTCGAGCGATCCGGGATCGAGCAGGGCGCCGTACAGGACGTCCTCCACCGTTTCGGCGAGGATCACCACGCCGACGTCACGGGTCTCGGGGAAGCTCGCGAAGTCATCGTAGCCGGGCATGGTGTGGACCTCGGCGGCCTCGACACCGCCCCACTCGGGGTAGCCGGAGACCGGGTCGACGCCGAGCTCCGGGTCGAAGTTCACACCGGCGTCCTGCTCGAAGTAGACGCGGGCGTCCGCCGCTCCGTCGGTGCAATGGCCTGCGGTGAGGAAGACGGTGGTGGTGAGCAGGGTCCCCGAGCAGCGACCGGCGAACTCCCCGTCATCGTCGTAGACGACCAGCAGTCCGACCCCGGTGTGGACGAAGTCGCGCTCGTAGTTGCCGGTGACTGCGGTCGCCGGCAACGTGAGGGCGATGGATGTGGCGAGCGAGACGACGGCGACGGTGACGGTCCTGCGCACGAGATCCCCCATGTGGTCGTGGACGCCACGCGGCGCCTCAGGGCGCCTGACCGTAGGCCCAGCGCAGCTCCCGCGGCGCCGATACCTCGGACCGCGTAGCGGCCACCGCGCGCGGGAGGGCCACGTGGGCGGCGGTCCGCCGCCCGGAGGCCCCCTCGGGCGGGTCAGTGCTCGAAGACGGCGCCGAGGAAGTCCTTGGTGCGCTGCTCCTGCGGGTCGCGCAGCAGCTCGTCGGGGGTACCGGACTCCAGGATCTGCCCGTGGTCGAACATCACGACGCGGTCGGCGATCTCGCTGGCGAAGCCCATCTCGTGGGTGACCAGCATCATCGTGGTCGCGCCCTCCTCGGCGATGTCGCGCAGCACGTTGAGCACCTCACCGACCAGCTCGGGGTCGAGCGCCGAGGTGACCTCGTCGAACAGCATCACCGCGGGCTCGGTCGCCAGGGCCCGGGCGATCGCCACGCGCTGCTTCTGGCCACCGGACAGCTCGCCGGGGGTGTGGTTGGCGTGGTCGGCGAGGCCGACCTTCTCGAGCAGCTCCATGCCGCGCTCGCGGGCCTCGTCGCGGCTCTTGCCGTGCACCTTGACCGGCGCCAGCATGATGTTCTCGAGCGAGCTCATGTGCGGGAACAGGTTGAAGTGCTGGAACACCATCCCGATGTCGGAGCGGACCTTGCTGATCTGCTTCTCGTTCGCGGGCTTGAGGCCGCCGGGACCCTCGCGGTGGTAGAGGTGCTTGCCGCCGATCTCGATCGTCCCGCTGTCGGGACGCTCGAGGGTCATGATCACGCGCAGGATCGTGGTCTTGCCGGACCCCGACGGGCCGATGATCACCACACGTTCGCCCGGGTCGACGTCGAGGTCGAGGTCGCGTAGGACCACGTTGTCACCGAAGCGCTTGTTCACGCCGCGCATGCGCACACCCGCGGCGCCCTTGGGCGAGACCGCGGCGGCGCTGTCAGATGCGTTCGTAGGCAAGGCGTCTCTCCAGTCGTCGCACGAGGAACGCGGCCGGCAGGCTGACGAGCAGGAAGCCGACACCGATGAGCAGGTAGGGCTCCACCGGCCGGAAGGAATCGGCCCGGATGGTGTTGGCGAAGAACAGCACGCCTGGCACCGCGACGACCGCGTCCGCGATCGGCGCGTCCTTGAAACCGGCGATGAGGTAGTTGCCGAGGGCCGGCAGGGTGTTGGGCACGGCCTGCGGGATGATGACCTTGGTCCACTTGGTCCAGGGGCTGAGGTTCAGCGCCGTCGACGCCTCCCACTGCCCCTTGGCCACGCTGTTGATGCCGGCGCGGTACCCCTCGGAGCAGTACGTGGCGTAGTGGACGCCGAGCCCGATGATCAGCACCTGCACCCCCGTCAGCGCGATGACGGGGGTCGCGCGGGTGAGCGCCTGCAGGAACACGAGCTGGACGAGGATCGGCGTCGAGCGGATGAACTCGATGATGGCCACCGCGGGCCAGGAGACGGCCCTGACCTGCGAGCGGCGCGCCAGCGCCATGAGGAACCCGAGGGTCACGGCGATCATGAAGCCGAGGACGGTCGCCCGTGCAGTGACGTACAGGCCGCGCAGCATCTGCGGGATGAGGTGGAACAGGAACTCCCAGTCCGGCACGACGTCGCGCTCGGCGGTGAACCGGGCCTGGTAGCGCCCCGTCACGTCGCCGGCGCTCACGAGGATCGCGAAGCCGATGGTGACCAGCGCGACGGGGACGGCGACGTCCGGTCGGCGGTACCAGCGGCGGTGCGGCTGGAACTCGGGCCGGTCGCTGCGGCCCTCGGTCGGCGTGGTCGCGGCGCTCAATTCCCGGCTCCCGCGAGGTTGGCGTCCGACGGCAACCGGGGCAGCTCCCCGGTCCGGGCCCGGTACCGGCGTTCGAGCCGCCACTCGAGGAACCGGAACAGACCGTTGATCGCTTGAGCCGCCACGAAGTAGATGATCAAGACGTTGAGGAACAGGACGGTGACGCCCGCCACCCCGGCCGCGAGCTGCTGCTGGATGAGGTTGCGGGTCTGCTGCATGATGTCGCTCATGCCGATCAGGGACACCAGCGCCGTGCCCTTGAGGATCTCGATGGTGAGGTTGCCGAACGGCGGCAGGATCAGGCGCATCGCCTGCGGCAGGGTCACGTTGCGCAGCCGTTGCCCGGGCGAGAGGTTCAGGGCGATGGACGCTTCGGTCTGGCCCTTGGGGACCGCCAGGATCGCGCCGCGGACGATCTCGGCCCCGTAGCCGCCCATGTTCAGGCCGAGCGCGAGCGAGGCCAGGTAGACCAGGGCCGCCGAGCTCACGCGGATGTCGAGCAGGATCGGCACGGCGATGGCCATGATGAACAGCAGGATGATCGACGAGATGCCGCGCGCGAACTCGACGTAGACGAGGGCCGCACCCCGGATCCACCGCTGTGGAGCGAGGCGCAGGACGCCGAAGATCAGCGACAGCACCACACCGAGCAGGAACGACAGCCCGAGGACCTGGAGCGTCAACTGCAGACCGAGCATCAGCTGCCGGTACTGCCCCGAGCTGAGGACCCACTCCTCCATGGCACTCCCTGCCGATCGCGGCCGCCGCTGCTCACCAGCGGCCCGGACCCGACGCTGGACGAGTCCGGGCCGCGCGTGGTGGACCTACGAGAGGTCGTCGACGGTCAGCTCGTTGGCCTTCGCGACGTCCTCCTCGGTGAAGTCCTCGTACGCGGTGATGATCTCGGTCGTGGTGCCGTCATCCCGGAACCGGTTCAGCACCTCGTTGAACGCGTCCCGGAACTCCTCGTCGTCGAAGGCGTGGCCACCACACGGCAGGATCTCCTCGCCGTCTTCGGTCACCGGGAAGAAGCCCTCGACGGCATCGATGCCATCGCGTGCGTTCGCCTGGGTCTGGACCGTGGCGAGGGTGCCGGTCACGGCGTCGACCTCGCCGGCCTCGAGCGCGCGGTACATCGACTCGATGTCGCCGAAGGTCGCGACCTGGTCGTCAGGGACGCCGGCCTGCTCGACGTAGTCGACCTCGACCGTGCCGGTCGCGACCGCGACGGTGACGTCGGGGTTGTCGACGATGGACTGGTAGTCCTCGATCCCGTCCGGGTTGCCGGCGGGGACGGCGAGGGACTCGGCCACGCAGTAGTCCGGGTCGGAGAAGAAGACCTGCGCGGCACGGTCGGGCGTGATGTACATCCCGGCGGTGATGATGTCGAACTGGCCGGCCTGCAGCCCACCGATCAACTCGCCGAACTCGACGACCTGCGCGTCGTTGATGGCGATGCCCATCTCGTCGAGGACAGCGCGGGCGACGTCCGGACCGATACCGGTCGGCTGGCCGTCCTCGCCGATGGAGCCGAACGGCACCTCGTTGGCCACGCCGAGGGTGACGCCGGACTCCTGGTACCGGGCCACGACCTCCGAGACCTCGCCGTCGGCGTCGCCGTTGCCGTCGACGTCAGCTGTGGTCCCGGCGTCGTCGTCACCGGCGCCGCACGCGGCGAGCAGGAGCCCTGCGGCGAGCGCCACGGCGGTGGTCCGTCCGCGGCGGCGGAGCGATCGTTCGCTGTTCCTCATGCTGGTTCCTTCATCGGCAAGCTGGGCGCGCGGAGGGGCAGCCGGACAGCGGGGCGAGCCGGCGGGCGCGAGGTGTCGTCGACACCAGCGGTCCAGCGAGGGGACGACCCTCGCGTTCGATCCGAATGACACCGGACGACGGACCCGACTGTGGACGACACACGGAGCAACGGCGCGGGCCCGAGAACGGCGGGCCCCGACCGCGATATCGACGCTAGTGCCGGTGACAGCGGCGCTCCGGGGGAGGTCGTTGTCCGGACGGACAGGGTGACCCGGTTGACAGCCGGTCTCGCCCGGCCGTGTGCACGAGCGCGCGGCGGGTGCCCGCTCGGTCGAGCAGCTGACGTACCGGGAGGTATCCGTCGGCCCGGCGCCGAAGACCGCCCGGGGGAAGACCACCTGGGAGAGGGAGTCCGCGGATGCGCGGTCGTCGTGTGTCGGGGTTCATTGCTGCCGTGCTGGTGTCGTCGGCGGTGGCGGTGCCCGCCGGCGCGCAGTCGTTGGACGACGCGCTCGAGGTCGTCGGCGGAGCGGGGGACGCCTGCCGGCAGCTGCCGGGCGGCCTCGCCCGCGGCATCACCGGGCCGCTCGAGCCGGCGTTCGCCGCCCTCGCCGGTGACGCCTGCGACACCACCGATCCCCTGCGGTGCCTGCTGCCGTTCCCCAACGACCGCTTCACCACCGCGGACGCCACGACGCCGACCGGGCTGCGCGTCGACCTGCACCTGGCCACCATGCCACGCAACGTGGTCGGCAAGCCCATCGATCCGACCGAGTGGAACCGCAACGACGGGTTCTCCCCCGGCTCGATAGCGCTGACCTACGTGGCCGGGCTCGACCTGCCGACCACCTTCGGGCTGTCCGACGAACTCGAGGCCCAGATCCAGCTGCCCTCGTCCTCGATCGCTCCCGACGCCCCGATCGTGCTCCTGGACGCCGACACGGGCCTCCGCCACCCGTACTGGGCGGAGCTCGACACCCACCCCGACACCACCGATGACGGCCGGCTGCTGATCGTCCGGCCGTTGCGCAACCTCGAACCCGGCCACCGCTACGTGGTGGCGCTCCGCGAGCTGCGCGACGCCGACGGTGGCGCCATCGAAGCGGGACCGACGTTCGCTGCGCTCCGCGACGACCTGCCTCCGACCGCCTGCCCGACAGCGCCGCCCGCCGGCGACCCCGAAGCCGGTGCAGGTCGGCCACCCCACGCCGGTCAGCCCGACCGGCCGCCCCACACCGGCGAACCTGGCCGCCCGCCCCACGCGGGGCCGGACGAGCCGGGCGACCCGGACTGCCCGGACGACCTACCCGGTGAGGCCGGCCGGTACCAGCGCATGTTCGGCGACCTCACCGCTGTCGGGGTCGACGTCGACGAGCTGTACCTCGCCTGGGACTTCACCGTGGCGTCGTCGCCGAACCTCACCGACCGCTCGCTCGCCATCCGCGACCAGGCGTTCACCGCGCTCGGCGACGAGGACCTGACCGACGGTGTGGTCGCCGGTGACGCGCCCACGTTCACGATCACCGAGGTCGAGGACCGGCCCGCCGACCGTGCCATCCGCGGGACCATCACCGCCCCGAACTTCCTGACCCTGCCCCAGAACCTGCCCCGCCTGCCGCCCCGCGAGTTCGGGACCGGTGTCGAGCAGTACCTGCCCGGCTCACGCCTCTACTACGGCACGCCCACACCGGGTCCGATGGACACCCCCCAGGTCAACCCGCTGTCCCCGACGGTGGAGGCCGAGTTCGTCTGCCACCTGCCGAACCAGGCGTCGGCGGACGACCCGGCGCTGCCGACCCTCTACGGCCACGGGCTGCTCGGTGGCATCGGCGAGGCCGGCGGCGGGTCGACCAGCCTGCTGCGCCAGGACAACCACCTGGTGTGCGCCACCCCGTGGATCGGGATGGCCACCGAGGACGTCGCCAACGTGGCGACCATCCTGACCGACGTGTCGAACTTCGGCTCGCTGCCGGACCGCTCGCAACAGGGGTTCCTGCACTTCCACCTGCTCGGGCGTCTGACCATCCACCCGGATGGCTTCGCGGCGCACCCGGCCTTCCAGGACACCGACGACGTCCCCCGGATCGACACCAGCGAGGTGGTCTACGACGGCAACTCGCAGGGCGGCATCCTCGGTGGCTCCATGGTCGCGCTCGCTCCCGACGTGCGGAAGGCAGCGCTCGGCGTGCCCGGGGGCAACTACTCCACCCTCCTCAACCGCTCCGTCGACTGGGAGGGGGCGTACGGCGAGGTGCTCTACGCCACCTACCCGGACAAGGTCGATCAGCAGCTGATCTTCGCGCTCATCCAGATGCTGTGGGACCGGTCCGAGACCAACGGCTACACCCACGCGTTGACCGACCGTCCGCTCCCGAACACCCCCGAACACCGCGTGCTGTTCCAACTGGCGTTCGCCGACCACCAGGTGGCCAACATCGCCGCCGAGGTCGACGCCCGCACCTCCGGGGCGCGGCTGCTGCAGACCTCGCTCGCCGAGGGGCGCCACTGGGCGGACATCACGGGGCAGCGGGACTTCGGCCTCGAAGTGTTCGACGTGGACGAGGAGGGCCGCATCCTGCCTCACGAGGGCTCGGCCATCATGTACGTCGACTCGGGCAACGACCCCGGGCCCCTCGGCAACACCCCGCCGCGGGACCAGACCGATCCGCACGGTGACCCCCGGTCGGACCCCTTCGCGCACCAGCAGAAGTCGTGGTTCCTGCGCACCGGCGTCGTCCACGACACCCGTGCCGGCGAGCCCTACTGGTCGCACCGCTGCCGGGGCCCGGCGCACCCGGGCGGCTGCTGACGGGCGCCACCCGGACGCCTGCTCGACCGTGCTGCGAGCTCAGGTGCCCTCGGGCCGCCACACCCGCGAGGGTCGCAGGCGCCCGAGGCCCTTGAGCTTGCGGGCGTGCAACCGGCGGGTGACCCACGCCGCAGCCAGCCGGTCGGTCGCGTCCTCGGCGACCAGGACGCTGCCCGGTCGTGCCAGGTCGGTCAGGCGGGCCGCGGTGTTCACCGGGTGGCCCACGTAGTCCCCGTCCCGGATCTGGACCCCGCCCGCGGCGATGCCGGCGCGCCGCTCGACCTCGTCCCCCGAGGGCAGCGGGTCCTCGACGACGCGGAGGCACACCTCCACCAAACGGTCGACGTCACCGCTGACCAGCATGGCCGCGTCGCCGATGAACTTGACCACGAGGACCTCACCGACGTCGGAGGCTGCCTCGTGGACGCCGTCCTCGAACCCGCCGAGGACGCCGGCGACGATGCCGGGTTCGGCCGTCGCCGACAGGCGGGTGAACCCGACCAGGTCGATGAACGCGACCGCGAGGTCGATGGCGTCGGCGCTCGACGTCGACGCATCCGCCACCACCGAGGTGTTCAGCAGCCGCAGGAGCGCCTCGTGGTGGTCCAGCGCCAGCAGACGCTGGGTCACCGGCAGCAGGAAGACGGCATCCGCCGCGATGGCGTCGATGACCTCGGGCGGCACCTCCGTGTCGGGGTCGAACATGGGAGCGAGGCGTGGGTCGCTCTGCAGTTGGGCCAGGTGGTTGACCACGACGGTCGTCATCGCTCGCTGGTGCAGGCGGAGCATGCGCTCGAGCACCGGCAGGTCGAAGCGGTCGAGGAGCGTGGCCAGGTCGCGGGCGTACTGACGATCGCCCTCGCCGTACCGGTCGTCGTCCCGCAGTCGACCGGCGGCCGCGAACAGCCGGGCCAGGTCCTCGCGCAGGACGCGGACGTCGAACGCCACGTCGCGCAGCGGCAGGTGCCGCGGATCGGTGAGCCGGTCCCTGACCGCACCGAGCAGCAGTTCGGCCCGATCGGGCGCGACCGGTAGCCGGACCTCGAACGGACGGTCGGGCGCCACGACGGTCCTCCTCGGGTCGGCAGCGCGAGCGTAGACCTCACGCTCAGGACAGCAGTCCCCGCTCGATCAGCAGCCAGGACGCGGCGGCAGCGCCGGTGTAGGTCAGCGCGACCAGCGCCGCCACGGGCACGTAGGCCACCGGCCGGCTGGTCCGGGTCCACCGGGCAGCGGCGAACACCATCCAACCGAGCAGCAGCTCCGGCAGCAGGAGGTAGGGCGCGAGGCCACCGATGGTGGTCACCCCCACCGGCTCCCACGCCGGCAGCAGCGTCAGTGTGGCTTCCGCGACGCCGAACACCACCGCGGCGGCGACCACGGCGGTGACGGCCGCAGCCGCGTCACCCCGACGGTGCCCGACCGCCTCGGCTGCGGCGATGATCAGGACCGTCGGCGCGGTCCACAGCCCTGCCATGTAGATGGTCACCGGACCGACGTCGGGGACCCCGTCGGCGGGGAAGACCAGCACGCCGAGCCCCTCGACCAGCACGGCATCCGGGATCAGCATGAACAGGCTCAGGACCGCGCCGAATCCCCACCACCGCAGCCACGCCGTGTGCCCCTGCGACCGGGCGAGCCCCACCGAACCGAGGTGGTAGGTCACCACCAGGGTCGTCATCACCACGCCGACGGGCACGTCCCCTCGGAGCGCGAGCGCACCGGCCGCGATCACCCCGAAGGCAGCGTGGAACGCCGCGAGGTCACGTTCCTGTGGTCGCAACTCGGCTCCCGTCCGCACGCCCCCCGGGTGCGGCATGGTGCCAGGCCCGGGCCCCGGAACGGTGACGTTTCCTCGGACACGGCCCGGGGAGCACGCTCGGGGCGCCCGGCGGACCGAGCCGTCCGGCCGGCCGCGTACCCTCCTGCACCATGCCTGCTCCCGCTGCCAACCTCCTGGTCTTCCTCAGCTCCGCAGCCGTCCTGGTCCTCGAGATCCTGGCTGCGCGACTGCTCGCGCCGTACGTCGGCGCGACCCTGGAGACCTACACCGCGATCATCGGCACCATCCTCGCCGGCATCGCGGTGGGCTCGTGGTACGGCGGCAAGGTCGCCGACCGACGCGACCCGCGGACGCTCATCGGCCCGCTGCTGATCATCGGCGGGGCGCTCGGGTTCCTCGCCATCCCCGTCATCGACCTGTTCGGTGGTGGGCTGCGGACCGCGGGTGCCACCCTCACGGTCACCATCACCGCGCTCGGCTTCTTCCTCCCGGCTGCCGTGCTGTCGGCCGTCACGCCCGCGGTCATCAAGCTGCAGCTCGCCTCGCTCGAGGAGACCGGCACGGTCGTCGGTCGCCTGTCGGGCATCTCCACCGCCGGGGCCATCATCGGCACGTTCCTGACCGGGTTCGTGCTCGTGGGTGCGGCGCCCACCCGCGTCATCGTGCGCGGGACCGCGGTGTTCCTCATCCTCCTCGGCCTGGTGGTGCTGGTCCGCCTACGTGGGGCCACACGCGTGGGGGCAGGGACGGCGGTGTTCGTGCTGCTCACCGCCGGGGGTTCCTACGCGATGGCCCACCCGTGCGAGTACGAGTCGCGCTACTTCTGCGCCTTCATCGTGGAGGACGAGGACCGGCCGTCGGGCCGGGCGCTGTGGTTGGACACGCTGCGGCACTCGTACGTCGACCTCGAGGACCCGACCCACCTCGAGTTCCTCTACACCAAGCTCTTCGGTGACGTCGTCGACAGCTTCCGGCCCGAGGGCCAGCCGGTCGAGGCGCTGCACGTCGGCGGCGGCGGCTTCACCATGCCGCGGTACCTGCGCGAGACCCGGCCAGGCAGCCACAACGTCGTGCTCGAGCTCGACCCGCTCCTGATCGAGATCTCCGAGGAGCGGCTCGGGCTCGACCTCGGCGACGACATCGACGTGGTGACCGGCGACGCCCGCCGGTCGATCCGTGGCGTCGACGAGGACCGCTTCGACCTCATCATCGGGGACGCCTTCGGTGGCATCTCGGTGCCCTGGCACCTGGCCACCCTCGAGTTCATCCACGACCTCGACGCCACCATGACCGACGAGGGCGTGTACATCGCCAACGTCATCGACCACGGCCCTCGCGACTTCCTGCGTGCCGAGCTCGCGACCTTCCGTGCGGCCTTCGACCACGTGGCCGCCATCGGCCCGGAGGACCGGTTCGGGCCGCGTGACCGCCCGGCAGGCGGCAACGTGGTCATCGTGGCATCCCGCTCCCCCCTCGACCTCGAGGCCTACCTCGCCGAGAACCGCGCCCGCGGCGACGACGCGGTGGCGTTGCACGGCGACGCGCTCGACGAGTTCGTCGGCGACGCCCGCGTCCTCACCGACGATGATGCTCCGGTCGACCAGCTCCTCACCCCCCGACCGACGGTGTGACCCCATGACCAGCCGCCCGTCCGTGTCCGGTCACGTCGTGGTGCTCGGAGCCGGGTACGCCGGCGCCCACGCTGCCCGCGGGGCACGTGAGGGGGGCGTCCAGGTGACCGTCGTCGATCCGAGCGGGGACCACGGCTTCCTCCCCCGCCTCGCCGGTGTCGCGGCCGGTCGGTCGAGCCTCGGCGATGCACGCGCCGCCCTCGAGGACCTCGTCGACGTCGACGTGGCCCGTCACGTCGCCGAACGTGTCGACGTGGCCCGCCACGAGGTCATCCTCGCCGGTGGCGGTCGGCTGTCCTACGACGCGTTGGTGGTGACCGTCGGGGCCGCGACGCACTGGCCGGACGTCCCAGGTCTGCGACGTCACGCCACGAGCCTGCGCGACGCCGAGGATGCGCTGCGGCTGCGGGCGACCCTGCCGCGGACCGGCAGCCTCGTGATCGTCGGCGGCGGCTCCACTGGCGTCCAGCTCGCGGCTGAGCTCGGCCGTGCGCGCCCGCACCTCGCCATCACCCTCGTCGAGGAGGCCGACCGCCTCCTACCGGCCGAGCCGGCGTCCCTGGCGTCGGCCGCCGGCCGGCTGCTGCGCGACCGCGACGTCGAGGTGCTGCGCGGCCACCGGGTCCGCCGGGTCGACGCCGGCGGTGTCGACCTCGACGGGCCAGCTCGCCGCCGGGACGGCACGGTCCTGTGGGTCGGCGGGTGGCAGGCACAGGGGGACGCACTCCTGCGCGAGGCCACGACCCGGGACGGCCGGCTCGTGGTCGGCCGCCACCTCGAGGTGCTCGGCGCCCCTGGCGTCTTCGCGGCCGGCGACGTGGCTGCGCACCGCGACCTGTTCGGTCAACCGCTCAGCATGTCGGCGCAGATCGCGCTCCAGGCGGGCCGGGTGGCCGGCGCCAACGCCGCTGCGCTGGTGACCGGGCGTCGCCGACGCACCGCGCGCCTCCTCGAGCTCGGCCGCGTGCTCGATGTCGGCGGGGGTCGCGGTGTCGGTCGCATCGGCCCGGTCCCCCTCGGACACCTCGGGACCGATCGGGTGGTCCCCCTCCTCCACCTCTCGGTCGATCTGCGCCACCTGTGGAAGCTCGGCGGCGCGCGTGCGGTGATCGAGCACGCCCCGGGGCGTGACGTGGGTGTCACCGCGACGGTCGGCGCCACGGGGACCCGCCTGCGCGCCGTCGGCTGACGCCACCGGGTCGGTCGGCCGGCCACCGGGTGACCTCCGCCCCTACGCCTGGTGTCCGGCGTGTCGCACGCTGTCGGGAACGCCTGGGAGGAGGGACCCACGATGCCCACGCGTACCGCAGCGGACCCGATGGCGCTGCTCGCCCTCGAGGACCCCGAGCTGCTCCTCGACGCCGTCACCGTCACCGACGCCCGCGGGACGATCACGGCCGTCAACCGGGCGTTCACCGCGCTGCACCGTTTCGAGGCCGACGAGGTGATCGGCCGCGGTCACGACTTCCTGCGCTCCGGTATCCAACCGTCGAGCTTCGTGGCCCAGCTGTGGCGCACGATCGCGGCCGGTGAACCGTGGGAGGGCGAGCTCGTCAACCGCGGCGCCGACGGGGTCCTGCGCACGGTCCGGTCGCGTATCACCCCCGTACGGGGCCCGGGCGGCGACATCTGCAACTTCGTCGCGGTACAGCGGGAGGTTGGCAGTGACGCCGACGACCAGCCCGCGGGCCAGCTGCGCGTGGACCTCCGCGGACGCTGCACGTACGCCGATGCGCGGGCGGCGTCGTTGCTGCGGGGGGATGAGGACGCCGTAGCACTGCTCGGCCAGGGGCTGCTGTCGAGCCTGATCGTCGAGGACGCCGCCGCGCTCCGCGAGGTGGTGGAACACACCCACTCGACCGCACGAGCCCACCACGTCGATCTCGCCGGGCCCGCCGGCTACGTCCGTTGCACCGTCCGGCCGGACCCCACGTCGCGGGGGCTGGCAGCGGGCCCGGTTGCGCAGGTCACCTGCGAACCGCTCGCGAACGAGACCTGAACGTCGACCGGAGCGGACCCGCACACCGAACCGGCGCGCTACGCGAGCTGGATCCCGTCCGTTGCGTCCGTTGGTCGAGTTCAACTGGGTGAGGTGACCGGCCCGGACCAGCCCGACGCACGTGGCCCGGTGCGCCAGCGGTAGGGATGGTTGAGGCACCGCGGTCGCGACCGGCGCGGCGCACCGCTCGCCCGCATCCGTCGACGGAGAGGCACGATCGTGCAACCGCTCATCGCTCAGGTGGAGGTCGCAGGCAACAGCCTGCTGATCATGGGGATCATCTCCCTGATCGCCGGGATCGTGATCCTGGTGGCACCACGCGTCCTCAACTACGTCGTCGCGGCGTACCTCATCGTGGTCGGCGTGCTCTGGATCCTGGCCGGGCTCTGACCTCGGCGGTCGACGCTCGTCGGGTCAGCGACCACGCCACCTGGTCACCGTGCCGGATCGACGGCCGCGGCGGGACCCGGCTTCGTGACCCGGGCCCCGCCGTGGTGCGGTGCCGCGCTGGCGGGGGTGCGCTGCGTGGCCGGCACCGGGCGCTGCGTCCCGTCTACCCAGATGCAGTCACCACGACTGCAACTGTGCACAACAACGGCGTCGCGCGGCGCGGCGAGCCGGCCCCGTCGCCCTGAACTCTCGTCAGGTGGTCCGGCGTCGGGTGGTGAAGGCCAGGTCGAACGGGCTCAGGACCGACGGCATCCGCTGGTCGTCCCGCAGCCGGTCGGCCGGTTCGAGCTCGACGTCGAGCTGCTCGAGCAGCGCGGCGACCATCGTGCTGGTGGTGAGCAGCACCAGGTTCTGGCCGGGGCAGACCACCGGCCCGTCACTGAACGGGATCAGCGGCCAGCGATCGAGGGACGGCTCACCGAGCCACAGCTCGGGCGCGAAGCGGTCGGCGTAGGCCAGGCGGGTGTCGTCGCGGTGGAAGAAGGGCGCGAAGATCACCAGCGAGGTCCCGGCGTCGAGGGTGCCGGACTCCCACGTGGTGGGCTCGGTCGTCTCGCGCAGGACCCCGGGGGTGGTCGGCCACAGCCGGAGGCCGTCGAGCACAGCAGCGCGGATGCGTGGCAGCTCCTGGGGCCGGTCGAGGTCGAGACCGGCCATCTCGTCACGGACCCGTCGCAGTTCGTCCGGGTGGGCCGCCAGCAGCGCGAGCGCGCGGATCGCGGCGATACCGCCGGGGTCGTAGGCGAACAGCCACTGCGGGACCTGCTGGGCAGGGTCGGTGTCCGGGCCAGCGGGGACCTGGTCGATGAGGGAGGCGAGGCTGCCCGGCTCCGCACGCGTGAGGTGGTCGCGGATGGCGTCGAGGAAACGCTCGCGCAGCTGCTCGTCCTTCGGCCGCAGCCTGGACCAGTTGGCGTGGGCCCGCAGCTGACCGAGCATGTCGGTCAAGGGATGGTCCTCACGAGCGCCGGCCCCGAAGACCACGCGCCGCACGGTGCGCCACCACCCGGTGATGAAGTCGTCCCACGTCAGCCGGCCGGTCCGGTCGGCGATCGCGACGAGCTCGGCCGCTTCCTCGCGGACGGTCGCGACGAGGGCGTCGCCGAGCTGGTGGATCGGCGAGGGGGTGTCGAGCACCCGCTCGTTGAACCGGCGCCGCTGAGGCCGATCCTCGGGGGACGACGCGAGCGCGCCCTCCGGCTGGAAGTGCGCGAGGGCAGCCCTCTTCTCGGTGCTGTCCGCCCGGAACGGCACGGGTGAGCCAGCCAGGATGCGGTGCACGTGGCCCGGCTCGAGGACGAGGGCGGTGTCGCGGATCGGGAGCTTGAGGAGGACGGGGCCGGGGCCGTAGCGGTCCCGCAGGCGCTGCAGCTCCTGGACCGCCGCACGGTCGAGGTCGAGCCGCTCGGCCACCTGCACGATCGGTGGCCGCCGGACGATCAGGCCTCGGCCCGTGAGGGGCACGAGGACCTTGCTGACGACCCGGGCGGTGTCGACCGCCGAGGCCTGGGGGACGGACGTGGTCGGTGCGGGGGCGACGGTGGCCACGGGACTCCTCGGTGCGGGCGGGCGGAGGAACGACGAGCGTGCCGGCTCGCCGCCGACCGCTCCCCTGTCCCTGGGACCGGGGAGCGGCCCGGCCGAGGACCCCCGTCAGCACGTCCGAGGCGGTGGTCGAAGGACCCCACCTGCGTGATCGGTCTGCCTAGCGTCGACCGGACCGGCCGGTCCCGTCGGGGGACCGACAGACGAGGGAGCCTGCTGATGCCACCGAGGACCTGCACCGCCCGACCGCATCCACGTCGCCTGTTGCTGTCTGCCGTGGCCCTGGCGGCGGCTCTGGTCGCCGCG
This sequence comes from Nitriliruptor alkaliphilus DSM 45188, assembly GCF_000969705.1. Lineage (GTDB taxonomy): Bacteria > Actinomycetota > Nitriliruptoria > Nitriliruptorales > Nitriliruptoraceae > Nitriliruptor > Nitriliruptor alkaliphilus. The sequence continues at coordinate 1,737,103 of NZ_KQ033901.1, read as the reverse complement.
TCGGGCGCGCTGTCGCCGGCCGAGGCGGGCCCGCAGCGCGATGTCCGTCCGGCCGGACCGCAGGGCGAGGTGCGGATCGCCACCTTCAACGCATCGCTGTACCGGAGCGAGGCAGGCGCGCTGGTCGACGAGCTCAGTGACCCCGGTTCGGCCCATCCCCAGGTGATCGCCGAGACGATCCAACGGCAGCGACCCGACATCCTCCTGCTCAACGAGTTCGATCACGACGCCGAAGGCGCTGCGGCCGACCTGTTCCACGACAACTACCTCGCCATCGCCCAGCACGCCGAGGTCGAGGCGATCACCTACCCCTACCGCGCACAGTTCGCGTCGAACACCGGCGTCCCGAGCGGCTTCGACCTGAACCGCGACGGCGTGATCGGTGAGTCCGGCGACGCCTACGGCCAGGACGCGTTCGGGTACGGGTGGTTCCCGGGCCAATACGCGTTCGCGGTGTTCTCCACCCACCCGATCGTCGAGGACGACGTGCGGACCTTCCAGGAGTTCCTGTGGAAGGACATGCCTGGAGCCCTGCTTCCGAGCGATCCCGCCACGGACGAGGACGGCGACTGGTACTCGGAGGAGATCCTCGACGTCTTCCGGCTGTCCTCCAAGAACCACGTCGACGTCCCGGTGCAGGTCGGACGCGACATGATCCACCTGCTGGCCAGCCACCCCACCCCACCGGCCTTCGACGGGCCGGAGCGCCGCAACGTCCTGCGCAACCACGACGAGATCCGTTTCTGGGCTGACTACATCTCACCCGGTCAGCGGTCCGCCTACATCTACGACGACGAGGGCGCGACGGGCGGGCTCCGGCCGGGCGCGCGCTTCGTGATCCTCGGTGACCTGAACGCCGACCCCTGTGACGGGGACAGCGTGCCAGGCGCGATCCAGCAGGTGCTCGACCACCCGCTCGTGCAGGACCCGCTGCAGGCGAGCGCGGGAGCCGTCGAGCAGACCGAGTCCCAGGGCGGGATCAACCTCGAGCACTGCAACCCGCCGCAGCACGACACCGCGGACTTCAGCCCGCGGGTCGGCAACCTGCGGGTGGACTACGCGTTGCCGCGCACCGGCATGCAGGTGACCGGCGGCGAGGTGTTCTGGCCGACCACGGACTGGGAGCACTTCGACCGGCTGATCGGGACCTTCCCGTTCCCCGGCACCGATCACCGGATGGTCCACGTCGACGTACGGCTTCCCGTCGGTGGGCCCCGCTGACGCCAGGTCAGGCCGGCCGAGCGGGCTCCCGCTCGGCCGGCGGGTCCTCACAGGGTGAAGCGTGACCGGGCGAGGGCGTAGGACGCCGCAGTCCACCCGGGCACACCGTGCACCGCGCCGCCCGGGAACGTCGAGGAGCTCCCGAGCCACAGACCGCCGATCGGCGTGGCGTACGGCACCAGTGACGGCAGCGGACGGAACACGACCTGGTCGAGCCGGTAGGTCCCCCCACCGACGTCGCCGCCGACCAGGTTGACGTCCCCCGCCTGCAGGTCCGCGGGGCCCTGCACGTGGCTGGCGAGCACCAGGTCCCGGAACCCGGGGGCGAACCGCTCGACCTGGTCGGTCATGCGTTCCACGTGGGCGAGGACCGCGTCCTGACCGGTCAGCGTCCCCGGCACGCGGGTGTACGCCCACGCGGTGTGCTTGCCCGCAGGGGCCCGGGAGGGGTCGGCGACCGTCTGCTGACCGAACAGCAGGAACGGGTGCTCGGGCGGCCGACCCGCCCGGATGTCGGCCGCCTGCTGCGCCACGACGTGGCCCTCGCCCCCGACGTGCACCGTCCCGGCAGCGCGGGCCTCGGGCACCGTCCACGGCACCGGGCCGTCGAGCGCCCAGTCGATCTTGACCGTGCCCGGCCCGTACCGGAACCGCCGCAGACGACCGGCGTAGTGGGCCGGCATGGCGCCGCCCACCAGATCGAGCATGGCGTGCGGGGTGGTGTCCGCGATGACGACGGGTGCCCGGATGCGACCACCGTCCGCGGTGACCACGCCGGCGACGCGCCCGCCGGCGGTCACGATCCGTTCGACCCGGGTGCTGGTGCGGACCTCACCGCCGAGGGTGGCGAGGTAGGACACCAGGGCGTCGCTAAGGCGGCCCGCACCACCACGTGGGCTCGGCCAGCCGGCCGCGTGTCCGAGGAGCTGGAGGTAGGCCCCGGCGATGGCCGAACCCGGCTCCTGCACACCGACGTCGCCGTGGAGCACCGATCCGTACAGCCACGCCCTGGCGTGCTCGCTGGCGAAGAGGTCGTGGCTGAGCTGCTCCGCGGAGGTCAGCAGCAGACGGGCGAACTCCAGGGTGCCCTCGAGCTTCAGGGCCGCGACGAGCTTGACCGCTCCCGCGAGCGGCGGGAACCCACCCAGCATCGTGCTGCGCATCGCGGGCCACCGGTCGAGGTAGGGGCGGGCCCAGTCGGCCCACGCGGTGCCGTCGCCGGGGTGCAGGTCGTTCAGGTGGGCAGCGGTGCGGTCGAGATCGCGGTACAGCACCCCGGCCCGGCCGTCCGGCATCGGGTGGGCCATCGCGACCTCGGGGTGCACCCAGTCGAGCCCGTGCTGGTCGAGCGGCATCCGGGCGAAGACGGGCGACGCCGCGGCAGCCGGGTGGACCGCGCTGAAGGTGTCGTGCAGGAACCCGGGGAGGGTGAGCGGCTGGCTGATGACCGCACCACCGGCCTGCGGCTGCGCCTCGAGCACGACCACGTCACGCCCGGCGCGTGCGAGCCGGATGGCCGCGGCCAGGCCGTTCTGACCGGCACCGATGACGACGGCGTCGGCGCGTTCGCCGCGGCTCACGCACCACCTCCGTCGGCTGCCAGGCCCCGTGCGACCTGCTCGGCGAGCTGGTGGAGCATCGACTGGCGCGGGGTCTCCATGCCCCAGAACGCGTGCTGGGACCAACGACCGACGCGGTCGTACATCTCGGCGAGGTGCCAGGTCATGGGGTCCCAGGTGCCCGCGGCGCGGACGTACGAGCGCCCGCCCTGGCTGTAGAGCACGAGGCGGTTCTTGGCGTCACCCATGAAGTGACCCTCGTGGCAGACGAGATCGAACCCGGCGTGCACCTCGGCATCGTCGGGGATCGGGCTCAGCTCGTCCGGGCGTGACGCGAAACCGGCACGGACCTCCTCGACCCACCGCGCGAGCGCGTCCGGTGCATCCGCGGTGACGAGGTCCTGGACGGTGACGTAGGCCCGGATGAAGACCGGCAGCTTCGGGCTCGGGAAGCCGACGACCTCGATCTCGAAGGTCTGTCCGTCGAGGCCGCGGCGCCGCAGCGGTGTGAAGCGTCCGAGCTCGCTGGCGTACTCGGGCCAGTGCTCGACGGCGAGCAGGGCCGCCGCGGTCGCCCCCGCGTCGGGGACCTCGACCGGCGGGTAGGTGTGCCAGACCTGCTCCTCGACGGGACGCCTCGGCGGGGTCAGCGGGCCGACCTGGGCGCTCGCGAGCCGCACCTCGGGGTCGTGCTCGGCCTTGGCCGCCACGCTCGGGAAGGCGATCCCCCAGCCGAGCCGCGACGGGTCCTCGGCCGCAGCCGGGAACCAGGGCCCGAACAGCGTGGCCCCGCCCGCGAGCAGCGCGGCACGGTCGAGGGTCCCGGTGCGGCCGCCGGTCCCCCGCAGGCGGGCGGTCCCGAAGGCGCGGTGGAAGCGCAGCACGTCGCTGCCTCCGATGCGCTGCGATCCGTGCTCGTTCCAGTAGGTGGTCAGCACGGTGAAGGCCAGCCGGAGATCGTCGAGGTGGCGGTTCTCGGGCTCCTTGGCGTAGTAGACGGCGTTGAGGAAGTCGGTGACCCAGGCCGCCGCGGTCGGCGCGGCGACGGTCGAGCCAGCCAGTGAGGCGGTGCGCAGCGCACCGGCAGCGCGGAGTCGGTCGGTCAGCAGTGCGGCGCCGGCGCCGACGGCGGCAGCGGTCAGGTGGGAGACGGCCACGGGAGGGACCTCGCATCGGGAGCGGTGAAGGGTCCACCGTAGGAGGCGAGCGCCGGGATGCCAGGGCCACCTGCCCGTGTCGTCACGCCGAGCTGGCAGGATCGGACCGTGGGCGGTCGCCGCCGGAGACCGGGTGCGGATCGTCGGTTCGAGCCGATGATCCGCACCCGGTAGCCGTACCGGTGACGTCGGCCGCGCCTCAGCGATCGTCGTCCCGTTCGGCGAGGGCGGCGTGGGCCGCGGCGAGCCGGGCGACGGGGACCCGGAACGGTGAGCAGGACACGTACGCCAGCCCGACGTCGTGGAAGAAACGGATCGAGTCCGGGTCGCCGCCGTGCTCGCCACAGATCCCGAGGTCGACGTCCTCCCGTCCGCGGCGACCCGACGCCACGGCGGACCGCACGAGGCGACCGACGGTGTCCTCGTGCACGCTCTGGAACGGATCGACGGGCAGCAGGCCCTGGTCGACGTACGGCTGCACCACCCGACCGGCCACATCGTCCCGCGAGAACCCGAGCGTCATCTGGGTCAGGTCGTTGGTCCCGAAGGACAGGAACTGCGCCTCGCCGGCGATCTCCTCGGCGAGCAGCGCGGCGCTCGGCGTCTCGATCATCGCGCCGATGCTGACGTCCACCCCCTCGCCGTCGACCTCGTCGATGGCCTCGCGCACCCAGCCGATCGCCGCCGCGGTCTCCGGGCCGTTGATGACGAGGGGGATCATGATCTGTACG